>JASFLV010000026.1:0-14152 GCA_050117915.1 Thioalkalispiraceae bacterium
ACAGGAGGAATACAGTCACCATGATGCCCGCCAAAAATATCCCGGCTACCAGGATGAGGCCCGTAAGCGGGCCGGGGAAATGCCGCCAGGCTGTGATTGTGCTCGGGTCGTGCTGGGCAATATCTACCCCACCGAATGCAAACTCTATGGGACCGCTTGCACGCCACGTCACCCCATTGGTCCGTGCATGGTTTCTGACGAAGGAGCCTGTCGCATTTGGTGGAGTACGATAAGAGAACCCGCCAGGATCGCCTGATGGCTCAATAACTCTTTTTGAACTTTGCATAAGTCGATGCTAGATCAGAACCAAGAACAGCCAAGCTGTTATGTGCTTTTCAAAATATTATTCTTCATCAATGCTGAGATGTACTTTCACACCGGGGCTGTCAACTCCATTGTGAACCAATGAAATTCGCTGGTTGGTGGGCACGATGTTGCAGAATTGAAATTTGAAATGGTGGCCGGAGGTGGCCGCTCTCGCACTTCCCTGGGCTAGGGGGCACCAGCGCTTGGCCCAGGCCACCTTCTCGATCTCCTAACTCACCTTGTTCATGCACAATGGAATTGAGCTGGATCTATGTGGTTCAATTCCACGTATTAGTGATCAGGCTTGTCCGAAGGAAATGAATAACAGGATGACACGGAGGTTTAAATGGTGGCCGGAGGTGGAATTGAACCACCGACACGAGGATTTTCAATCCTCTGCTCTACCAACTGAGCTATCCGGCCTTCAGGTGTGTCTTTCAAGAGCCGCGTATTAAACAGGCTGAACCCCCTGGAGTCAAGCAGCTTTGCCGTGCTTGGGGGCAAAATTCACCAAAAACAGTAAGTTACGAGTGAGCGGGTCGGGGATTATTGGGGCCGATAAGCTTCAGGCATTTCACCGCCACCTTCGAACAGGAATTTGACCATCTGTTCTTCGAGGAACTTGCGGTGCTTGGGGTCGATGGGACTAAGACGGTTTTCATTGATCAGAATGGTCTGGTGCTTGATCCACATATTCCAGGCCTCTTTGGAAATATTGTCGAAGATTCTCTGGCCCAACTCACCGGGATAAGGGGGACGCTCCAGTCCTTCTGCTTCTTTACCCAGCTTTGCGCATTGTACCGTTCGGCTCATTTGAGGCTCCTTGTTATACTATTCATTGTCATTGGCTGTTGTGGGATCCAGCTGATGCAGGATGGTCTTGATTGGTGCCGGCAAGCCACGCTCATCAGGTTGCCGCGTGTTATACCAGATGTGCTGGTCAGATTCCATGATCACTCCCTTGGCCTTCGCCGCGATGTCCCTCTGAGTGACATGGACTCTAACCGGCTGGATGTCCAGATGGTAATGGCTAAAGGTATGGCGCAAGGGGGCCAATTTTTCGCGTTGTTTAAGCTTAATTGATAAGTGTTGCTTACACCACTTGGCGATATCTTCATAACTTTCACACTCGGGAAAACTCCAGAGTCCGCCCCAGATACCCGTCGGGGGTCGTTGTTCCAGCAGGACTCTCTGTGAATCCTCGTCAACGACCACTAACATACAGGTGGATTTTATTGGCATGGTCTTTTTCGGTTTGGAAAAGGGAAATTCCGATTGGCGTTGTTGCTGATAGGCGCAGCACCTTTTAACAAGAGGGCAGCGCGCACAGTCGGGTTTACTGCGCTTACAGACCGTGGCGCCCAGATCCATAATCGCCTGCGTGTAGTTCACGATATCTTCACTGGGCGTACAGGCTTCAGCGATGTCCCATAATTGATTTTCGATCTTTTTATTTCCCGGCCAGCCTTCGATAGCATGTAAACGGGTCAATACTCTTTTTACATTTCCATCAAGGATGGCATAAGGTTGGGCAAAGGCCTGGGCCAGGATAGCTCCAGCAGTTGAACGACCAATCCCAGGCAGTTCGATCATCGCTGCATAGGTTTCAGGAAATTTACCGTTATGTTGATCACGGATGTGCAGCGCTGCTTTGTGCAGGTTCCGGGCGCGGGCGTAATAACCCAGCCCGGTCCACTGATGCAGTACTTCATCGACCTGGGCATCGGCCAGCCTGTTTATATCGGGAAAGCGTGCCATAAACCGTTTAAAATAAGGAATCACGGTATTCACCTGGGTTTGTTGTAACATGATCTCAGAGATCCAGACCCGGTAGGCACTACGTGGCTGTTGCCAGGGGAGGTCATGACGACCGTGTTGCGCAAACCAGTTGAGTAAGGCAGGCGCTATGTTATTGGCTATTGCCAAGGGGTGAGCTGAGTCGTTCGATACCATGGATGGTCTTCTGTCCTTCTTTGAGCAACCGGCTCTGTAAAATGCTTGAGCCAAAAATTGGCGGCACCCAGAAGTCCGGGATATATTCGGCATTATACTTTACCCGGGTTGTTTCTCCTTCATCAATCACTTGCCAGAGTGATTTGCCGTACCTCAGATTACTCTTTTCTGGATCGGCTTTGGTCAGGATATAACCTTGACCCAACTCGCTGACGGTTGCCACTTGTTTGACACTCTCACAGAAAAACCAGATACAACCTTCGGTAACAAACACGAGCGTATGTTGTTTACCGTTCGATTCAAGTAATCTGGCAGACGTTACCGAGTCATTGATTTCAGGCATTTTGCTAAAATCCATCAGGACTAAATAGACATCGTCATACTCGGCGTTGATACGCATGTCCAGGTGCAGGACATAGCGATCATTATCTTCATTGACATAAGAGTGGAGCAGTTCGCCGGCGGTACATAGAGGAATAAAGAACGACAGCTGCAGGGCAAGATAAGCCGGTACAAAGATCCGATATATCTTAACCATCTAACTATCGACTCAGGATCTCGTCGAGTTTGTCCTTGTATTTTTCTTCCAGCTTGCCTTTTTCCTGTTTGATCTCTTCCTTGATCTTTTCTTGCTGGGCACGTTTTTTCTTGTATAGCTCAGTTTGTTTGAATTCGGCCTTGAGTACCTGCTCAAGATCATTGTCAATGTCGATGTTTGACCACGGACCGGTGAAATGGGTTCTGATCAGTTTGTTCTTTAATTCGATCCGGCGCCCACCAAAATCAAAGGCAAGTGATTTTTTCGGAATGGCAGTCACCGTGTATTTGAGAGTTTGCTGGTTGAGATCCGCATTACCCTTGCCTTTCAGATGAACACGCCGGGAAATGGCCGTGAAGTCATTGTTATAGGCAATTCCGCTCTTGACGCGAATCGTACCACGCATGGTATTAAACACGGTGACTTCCTTGTCTTGTTCCTTTTCCTGAACAAACTTCAGTTTTTCATAGTTCTCTTTGAGGATGAGTTGTTTGATGTCGAGTGTCCTGATTTCCGCGTCGCGGACACTGAATTGTCCGTCACCATTCATATTGCGGGCAATCTCTTCGCGTGTTGCACCGGAGCTGAAAAACTGGCCCTGAATATTGGCTCTCCCGGTCATACTGTCCTTACCGTAGAGGGCTTTGATAATTGGACCAATCTGTACGTCGCGAAGCACATGCTTGGTGCTTAATAACGCAGGTTGCGCCTTTGTTTGTATTTGCAGATTACCATCATAAACCCCTTCATAAAGCGTGGCCGTGGGGAGTGCACTGACCAGACCGGAGCGTGCCTGTAATACCACCCGCACATTAGTCATTAACAGATTTCTGACGGTGAGCTGATCGGCGCTGATCGTACCTTGCATATCGGTATCTTTAAATGCCGCCAGCGGTGCGAAGAAAGCTGTACCTGTGTCTTCCACCAGCACAGGTTTCTCGCCGATCAGTTCCTCAACCGTTGGAATGTCATCAGCCTGCTGTTGAGCCGGTTTTAACTTTTGCTCGGCTTGTTGTGCGCTGCGCTTAGTTGTTTCAGGGATCAATCGATCCAGGTTGAGCTTGTCCGTCTGTAAACCAAAGCGAATAATAGGACGAGTGAAGCGTGATACGGTTAATCGTCCTTCACCTTTCATGTCATCGATCTTGAGGTGCAATGGTTTCGCTGTAATTTTCTCTTCTTTGGTTTTGATGTTAAGGTCAGGTACCCGAAGAGAAGTTTTAATCACATTTTCATTGATCGCCTTGGCGGTGAGATTAGTATTCATGATGAATTGTTTGAAGCTCAGATCATTGAGTTCAGCATTCATCACCAGGGTCGAAGCAAAAGCGGAAGCAGCGGCCAGTTCATTTTTCTTACTATGGAAATTGAATTTACCTTTGAGGGGTACCGGGTTGAGTTCATCAATCGGGCCAGCATCCAGGTTCAGCTTCGAGATGGTGATCTGATCTTTATTGAGTTTATCGTTCAGCTCAATGTGCACATTATAAAAATGCAGTCCCTCGACCTTGAGGCTAGGTAAGCTGAATTCAGTTTGGTTATTGGTAGCACCATTGCTTACTTTAATAAGTCCATGGTCCGAGAGTGTCGACATACTCCCCTGGGCAAGGTCAGACCAGTTATTGCGTCCTTCGGCATCACGCTGCAGGTAAACATTCACATCGCGAAATTCCAGTGAACCGATCTCAGGTTTATCTGAGAATAAAGAAAGGAAACGTATATGGGCCTTGGAGTTGTTGATGGTCATGAACGGTTTGAGTACAAAACCTTCAGCATTGCCGATCACCATTTCTCCCACCTCAACGCCTAGCCAGGGAAAGATCGATAATTTGATATCACCTGGAATCTGCAGATTACGTCCGCGCATGTGCGGTTCCAGTTGGGCGATTATTTCATCTTTATAATCGTTAGGATTGACTATATAGGGTAAGGCAATGATGGCGCCCACAAGCAGGATAACGAGAAAAAAGAAAATCCCAAAAAACCATTTTAGAAATCGTTTCATTCAGCCTTTTCCTTCTATTTTTGCTGTTGTTTATCGTTCATTGCCGGTAGGCTAGTGAACCACGTGGTTATCTAGTTACGGGCCCGAAATAATTCTTTTCGGATAATTGCTAAAAGGTACCGCTGATTATCCAGTGCGTCGTGGAATAAGTCATTCCCGCGCAGGCGGGAATCCAGATCAGTGCGGCCTGGATGCCGGGTCAAGCCTGGCATGACGAAGACGCTTTATCATTTTGGCAAATTTTCATTTAGCCTGGGCACTGTTGACTCATCAGTGCTTACAAAGATAAATTCTTCTGTATTCTTAACATTGAAACAGGTCGCAAATTTGCCATCTGGTATGGATTAAAAATGTGATCTCAACTGGCATACATGCTTTCAATGTCATCTTCAAAACGTTCGACAATCAATTGTCGTTTAGTTTTAAGTGTAGGAGTCAATAGACCATTTTCAACTGTCCAGGGTTCCAGTAGTGCAGTGACCCGACGTACCTTGGCGTAGCCAGGAAAATCATGCAAGGCATCGGCAATATGCTGGAGTAAGGTCTTCTGCAGTTTAGTGTTGGACAGGGCCTTTTGGTCGAAGGGATCCAGTCCATGTTGTTTGGCCAGACTAAACCAGTTTTCTGAATTAAGGACGACCAACGCACTTAAATACGGTTTGGATTCACCCACGATGATCGCATTTTCAAACAGGGGATCGAGTTTTATCGCATCCTCCATATCCACCGGTGGAATTTTCTCACCATTGGACATGACCAGAATGTCCTTGATGCGACCGGTAATGTAGATCATATTATTTTCGATACTCGCTTTATCGCCGGTTCTTAGCCAGCCGTCTTTGGTGATGACTTCGCGGGTCGCCTTGTGATTGTTCCAGTACCCTAACATCACGCCAGGACTCTTCACTTGTAGTTCGTCATTTTCCCCGATACGCACCTGGACATTTTCAAGCGGTTGGCCAACGCTGTTCGGGTCATTGGCTTCAGGGCGGTTGGCACAGACCACCGGGCTACTTTCAGTCATCCCGTAGCCCTGGATCAAGTTCAGGCCCATACTCAAAAACAATTTAGCGACCGGTTGTGGTAACGCGGCGCCGCCACTGATGGCCATTTCCAGATTACCCCCCAGCCTGGCCAGCAGGTTGTCGGCCACTTTCTTTTTTAACAAAGGCCAGAGCAAATGATCCGGCCCACGATGGCCGCGACCCTGTTGTGCACAGAAGTTTCGCCAACCGGTGTTAACTGTTTGCTTGAAGATACGACGTTTAATGGCAGATTCTTTTTCTAGCTGGCTTTGGATCCGCTCGTAGACGCGTTCGAAAATACGCGGCACCGATACCAGGACATGGGGCTGGACCGTTAATAGATCATCGGCCAGTTGTTGGACCGAGCGGGCATAGGTGATTTGCAGACCCCACATCATTGGCGTGTAGTAACCGCAGGTTCGTTCGAAAGTATGGGAAAGAGGCAGAAAAGATAATAATTTTTGATAACCCTTAATCCTTACCGCCTTGCCAGCCCCCTCGGCAATCGTGAGGATATTTCGGTGGCTGAGCATGACCCCCTTGGGTTTTCCCGTCGTCCCGGAAGTATAGACAATCGTCGCCAGGTCATCGCTATCGCCACCCCGTTCTCGCAGAGTGGTCGGATCATGATTCATCCATTCGGCGAGCGTCCAGAGGCGCGGCGCATCTTCATCAGCCGGTGTGTGTTCCGCTGCACCCTCAATGATGATCACATGCTTCACGCCCTTGAGGGCCTCGGGTGCCGTCTGAGCCAAGTTCTGCCAGTGTTTACTGTTCTGAATGACGAGTAGCTGGGAGCCGGAGTCCTGGATCACATAGGCCACGTTGTCAGGACGGTCATCTATATATAAGGGAACCACAACCATGCCCATCCCCAGCGCGGCCTGATCGGCCATCACCCACTCCGGGGAGTTTTTTACACAAATGGCAATCCGATCGGTTTTTTCGAGTTCGGTGTTGGCCAGTGCCGTTTGCCAGCGGCTGATCTTGTTTGCCATCGCCTGCCAGCTAAGATCGACCCACTGTTTGTTAGTCCGTTCATAATAGGTATAAGCGGATTTATCGGGTGTCTGTCGCACCCGCTCCCTGAACAGCCCGTCCAGGGTGCCGGCCAGATCTGCCGGAATATATTCGGATTGATCCCGTACCATAAATGCCTCCTCCCCCGAGCCCTCCATAATGGCAAAGCAGATTAAGCTAGGCAAGTTGACGATAGTCAGTCACCCTAGGTAGGCTATGTGCCATGGATATATTTGTGAATGGCGAGAAAAAGAGCGTACCGGAGGGTTATACCGCTGAAAAGCTGGTGGAATCCATGGCCCTGGCTGGCCGGCGTGTTGCCATGGAGGTCAATCAGGAAATTGTCCCACGTAGTACCTATGCCCAGCACATCTTCCAGTCAGGCGATGCCATTGAGATCGTCCATGCAGTTGGAGGCGGCTGAGGTATAATTCCCATCATCGTGATCTGATCACGGAACGGACTAACACCTTATCCTTATAAGGCTTTGGCTTTATAGGTTATTACCTTATTGATTGATATAGAGAAAGATAAAGACTATGACACAGCCCCAGGCAGCATCTGCCACTAAAGACACTCCGCTTGTGATAGCAGGCAAAGCATACCATTCCCGGTTACTGGTCGGTTCCGGGAAATATAAAGATCTGGAAGAAACCCGGCTTGCCACTGAAGCGAGCGGCGCGGAAATCATCACCGTGGCAGTGCGCCGCAGCAATATCGGACAGAATCCGGATGAGCCGAATTTGCTGGATGTGGTTCCCCCCAGCAAGTATACGATTCTGCCCAATACCGCTGGTTGTTATAGCGCAAAAGATGCCGTGCGGACCTGTAAGCTGGCGCGTGAACTATTAGATGGCCATGAGCTGGTGAAGCTGGAGGTGTTAGGCGATGAAAAGACCCTGTTCCCTGATATAAAACAAACGCTGATTGCCGCTGAGGAGCTGATCAAGGACGGGTTCAAGGTGATGGTCTACACCACTGACGATCTGATCATCGCCAAGGAACTGGAGGCCATGGGTTGTGTGGCGGTAATGCCACTGGCAGCGCCGATTGGCTCGGGCCTGGGAATACGCAATCCTTATAATATTCGATTTATTGTTGAAGAGTTAAAGGTCCCCGTGCTGGTAGATGCCGGAGTGGGGACTGCCTCAGATGCCGCGGTGGCGATGGAACTGGGCTGTGATGGGGTGTTGATGAATACCGCGATCGCGGCGGCCAAAGATCCAGTGCTAATGGCCTCGGCGATGAAAAAGGCCATCGAGGCCGGCCGCGAAGCCTTTCTCGCCGGACGTATGCCGCGCAAACAATATGCTTCGGCATCTTCCCCATTGGATGGGACTTTCTTCTAAACTAAATTAGATGGACATTCTGCTTATCAATCAGCAACAGGTTCAGCAGCTGGATGGCTTACCGGATAAATTGCCGGATGCCGGATTCCTCTGGCTGGATATCGTGCGAGGTGAAGATCCCGGCTGGCCCAAGAAAGTCGAAAACTTAACCAGGGTGATACTCCACGAGCGACATATAAAGGATACGGAAAACCTCACACATCCGTCCCATTATGATGGTACTCAGGATTACGAGATGGTGATCTTCCGTGGCCTTACTCCGGCTGGACAGACCAGCGAATTCCAGACCCGACCGGCGGTTTTTATCCTGCTGAACAGGTTGTTAATCACGATTCGGCCTCAAGATAGTGTTTCGGTCTCTATGGTTAAGCCTCGTTTGCTGGACAAGACGGTGCGTATCCCCAGACGTCCGCCAGGCCTGATGCACCTGTTGATGACGATCATGGTCGATCGTTTTCTGGCGGTGCGTGAGCCTCTTCTGCAACGCTTCGATGCATGGCGTACAGAGTTACTTGATCCTAAAAATCCATTTAGTGACTGGATGGCGGTAATGAACTATACGAGTGACTTACGCAAACTGGAACGCCTTTGTGATGAGCAGATTACGGCTTTGCAGGCATGGCAGGAAGATACTACCACGGAATTTGATGATCATATTGCCGTTCGATTTAATGATTTAAAGGAACACGTAGAACGCGTTATTAAGTTTGCATTTGATCAAAAAATAGAATCAGAGGCCCTGGTACAAATGCATTTTTCGGCAGTGGCACATCGCACTAATGAAATTATGCGCGTGTTAACTGTTCTCTCCGCGATCTTTTTACCGCTCTCGCTGGTGGCCGGTATTTTCGGGATGAACTTCGAATATATGCCAGAACTCAAATGGCACTATGCCTATTTCTTTGTCCTGGGTGGCATGCTGTCCCTGGCGGTTGTGCTGTTAATCCTGTTCAGGATTAAGCGCTGGATTTAAGCCTGGCCTTTTGTCTGCTCTGCAAGATGTTTGACATAAACATCGCGTTGTGGGAACGGAATGGTAATACCCGCATCTTTAAACTTGCGCCACATGTTCAGGTTGGCTTCAGAACGGACGTTGTTTAATCCCTGTTGGGGATCGTTGATCCAGAGACGTAGCTCCAGTTCAATACCGTTATCACCAAAGGCCATCAGGCGTGCTGCCGGTGGTGGTTCGCTCAGCACTCGATTGGTTTCTTTCGCCGCCTCGAGCATTAGTTTCATCGCCAGTTCCGGGTCATCATGGTAGCTGATGGAGATCGGCAGTTTTACCCGCACGTTGGCATCGGTATAGCTCCAGTTGATCACGTCACTGGTTATCAGATTTTCATTTGGGATCAGGGTATCGACGCCATCCCGATCACGTACCACGATATAACGAGCGCGCAATTCTTCAACCCAGCCAAACTTGTCACCAATGCTGATGGTATCCCCAGGTTTGATCGATTTATCGAAAACCAGCAGGAAGCCACTGATAAAGTTACTGGTGATGCGCTGTAAACCAAAGCCGATACCGACGCCCAGTGCGCCACCAAAGACTGTCAAAGCGGTAAGATCGATGCCGGCGATATCGAGTCCAATCAGCAAGGCAAAGGTCAGGACCAGAAACTTGAAAAACTTGGCCAGGGCAACCTTGATACTTGCGTTGATCACGGTGGACGAGCGTAGACGTCTTTCCAGGGTTGCCGAGATCCACAGGGCAACGGTAAAGAAAATGGCAATATAAACAACTGACTCAACAATACTTAATAAAGTGAACTGCGATGAACCTATTTTAAAACCGATGGACTGCAGACTTTTACGTACCGCTGGCAGTAAATCCAGCAAGTACAGGGCGACGATGATCCAGACAGAAATAGAAATAATATTTTCCCAGGCCTTTAATAATGGTGAAGGTTTAAAGGCCTTACGCAAGATATATATCAGTAAACGTATACCTCCCAGGGAAAGCAGCAGCGGCACCGCAAAGTTGAGTAACTGCACAGGCTGTTCATATCGTTGCAGGATCCCGCGGCTAATTAATACAACAATCAGCGCGGTTAACGGGAACAGGATCCGCTTCAGACTACGAAAGGTTATGCGTTTGAAATTGCGGGTATCCAGTTCAACCGTCTGTTCAAAGAGGAATTTCCCGATAAAATGGGCAATCAGGAATGCAAGTCCCAGGCTAACGGCAAGTATGCCGATCTGGAGCCAGTTTTCCGGATGGTTGATGTCGCTGATAAATACCCAGAGATTGCTCAGGATATCGTCGTTTTCATCCATGTGCGGGAACTTTTAGTTATTCAGGTATAATAATCATAAGCCAAGTTTAATCGCTTGTAAGCAGTAAAAGGCTTTATTTTGCAGGAAAAATTTCACCGAAAAATTCGTAGTTTTGTTCGCCGTGAGGGCCGTCTTACCAAGGGGCAACAACGGGCGCTGGACCAGTTGTTTCCGTTATATGGTCTCAAGCCTGACGAAAATGAACAGATCAATTTTGCATCAATTTTCAATAACGAGCATCCCGTGCACCTCGAGATTGGTTTTGGTAATGGCCAGAGTCTGACACACATGGCGGATTCCCTGCCCGAGGTGAACTTTGTCGGTATCGAAGTACATCGTCCTGGGGTGGGCAATGCCCTGCTGCAGATCGAGAAGCAATCCTTGGAAAACGTGCGCGTGATTTGCGAAGATGCCGTGGACGTCATTAATCACCATATCCCTGACAACAGCCTGGCGGCGGTCTATATCTTTTTTCCTGATCCCTGGCATAAAAAACGTCACCACAAGCGAAGACTGGTCCAGGTCGACTTCATCGAGACACTGAAAACGAAATTGCAGCCCGGCGGCATCCTGCACTTTGCCACTGACTGGGAAGATTATGCATGGCATATGCTGGAAGTGATGCACCAGGTTGAAGGCTTTGAAAACCTGGCTAAATACGCTCCGGACAGTCAAAATGGTTTTTGTCCACGACCGGACTACCGACCCGTGACCAAGTTTGAACAACGTGGCCTGCGATTAGGCCACGGGGTATGGGACTTGATCTTTAAAGAGACCAGTTAATGTCATCATGACAGTCAGGCAATTCACTTATCGTTGGGAGATGAATATGAAATTAAGGAGCTGTATGCTGGCTATTTTTTTTAGCCTGTCAAGTTATGCGATTGCAGTCGAAACACCTGTCTATCGTTCAGACTATGTGGGACAGGAATCCAGACAGATAAAGAGTCTTTCAGACGATGATATTCAACAGTTGCAGCAGGGTAAAGGCTGGGGGCTGGCGAAAGCCGCTGAGTTAAATGGAATGCCGGGGCCTGTGCATATCCTGCAAATGAAGGATAAGATCTCCCTGACAAAAGAACAGGAAGCAAAGATCCAGGCTTTGTTTGAAGAGATGCAGTCACAGGCTATTCCCTTGGGAAAACAGTTGATAGAACTGGAAAAGGAACTCAATGACGCATTTAAAAATAAAACCATTACTGAAGAAAAGTTAGCGGAGCAACTTGAGGCAATTTCTAAGGTACGAAAGACCTTACGTTATGTACATCTTGTCACACACTTGAAGACGCCCACTATCCTGACGTCACAGCAGATCGAATTATACAATCGCCTCAGGGGTTATGGGTCTGCTGATCCATGTGAAAATATACCTGAAGGTCATGACGCAAAGATGTGGCGTAAGCATCACGACTGCAATTAGATCTGACTGCGATAACGAGTAGATGTTAGTTTGGATACTGTTCCTGGATGCTATCACGGACCACGATATCCATTCCCTTGGCGACGACTAAGCCCTGTTGTTGCATGTTTTTCAGCACGCGACCAACGGTCTCGCGTTTACAACCGACGATGCGCGCGATTTCCTGACGCGAGATATGTAACTGCATCCCATCCGGGTGCGTCTTGGCATCAGGTTCGGTACACAGCTCAGTCAGAGTGCGGGCGATACGACCGGAGACATCCATAAACGCGAGTCGGGTCACGCGACGGCTTGTTTGCAGCAATCGTTGTGATAATTGCAGGCCGACCGCGGTGAGAATTTGTGGGTGTTCATTTTTTAATTCATTTTCAAACAGTTGATGTAATTTGCTGTATTCAATTTCAGCCAGGACGCAGGCCGAACGAGCCCGGATGTTAGCGGTACGTTGTTCGGTTTTATAGAAGAGTCCCATCTCACCAATAAAATCGCCGGTGTTTAAATAGGCAAGAATAATTTCATTGCCATCTTCATCACTATCAATGACCGAGGCCGAACCTTCGACCAGATAATAAAGGCGATCAGCGGCACCACCGGCCTTGAGGATCAGCCCTTTTTTTGGGATTTTTTTTGTATCGCAAAATGACAAAAAGCGTTGAATGGCTTCCTGATTGATAACAACAACTTCTTCATGATCCTGTTTACGATGCATAGTGCCCTTTACTCCAGCATTCAATAAGAGGGTGTAGCGCCCTTCATCTTCTAAGCAAAATGCGCTTGAATTATTTTTTTATTACACAAAAGTATTCAGAAGATGCATATGTTTTTTGTATACGTATTATTTAGCGGGTATGCGATGTCCTTGTTGTCAGGCCTCAAGCTGAGACGGTCTGCAGCTTGAACTCCACTGAAAGGTCATCAGGGATACCACTTAAATACTATCGGCAAGAATGAGCTTTGCTTTAGGCGGGGGGAGTTGTTTAAGTTATTGATCTGCTGGCCATAACCAGGCTGCGCCTCTTACCCCGCTGGAGTCGCCATGTTTAGGCGGGACCAGGCGAGTCGCCACGTGATCAGAGAAGATGTACTTTCCCCAAAGCTTCGGCACATTATCGTAAAGGCGGCTGATATTGGAGAGACCGCCACCGAGGACCACGACCTCCGGGTCAAGAATATTAATCACATGAGCGAGGGCCCTGGCCATACGGTCCTCGTAATCATTGATGACCTTTGCTGCGAGGGCTTCACCGGCTTCCAGCTGCTGCATGATATCCTGTGTGCGTTGTGCTTTTCCGCCGGCGGCGTTGTAGTGTTTGGTCAGTCCAGTCCCGGACAGGAAGGTCTCGATACAGCCATGTTGTCCACAGAAACAGGGCAGACCGGGGCGTTCATCATCACGTGGCCAGGGTAGCGGGTTGTGCCCCCATTCACCGCCAATCGCGTTGGCCCCAGTGACCACGCGTTGATTGACACAAATACCGCCACCGGTGCCGGTACCAATAATGACACCAAAGACCACGCTGGCACCTTTTGCCGCACCATCGGTGGCTTCAGAGACGGTAAAACAATTGGCATCGTTGCTGATGCGCACCGGCCGCGCCAGTTTTTTCGCAAGGTCTTTTTCCAGTGGTTCGCCAATCAGCCAGGTGGAATTGGCATTTTTCACCAGCTCGGTATGGGGCGAAATGGCGCCGGGGATCCCCATGCCGACGCTGCCGGTTTGACCGGTTTGTTGTTCGATATAACTGACCACGTCATAGATGGCCTGCAGGGTCGCGCTATATTCACGCGGTGTATTGATGCGGTGGCGCAGTAACTCCACACCATTATCGCCCAGGGCAATGCCTTCTATCTTTGTACCACCGAGGTCAAGACCAATACGCATGTTTATCGCCACCTTTCTGGGAAGTTATAACAATTCAGTGTCGTCATGAGAGTAAGCCGGTGAGCAGCAACACAGGATATGCAGGTCCTGCGTTGAAGTGTTTTCTATGCAGTGTGGCGTGCCGGGCCTGATACAAACCGTATCGCCCGGTTTGACCTCGAAGCTCTCATCACCAAGCGTCATCAGTCCCTCGCCATGGGTAATGTAATATAGCTCTTCGGTGTTGCCATGTTTGTGCAGGGCCGTGGTCTGGCCGGGCGGAACAATGGCCTCGGCAAGGCTCTGGTTCCTGTTGCTATGCATACCCGGGTGCATGAGTTCTTTTATATATGAGCCATCTTTAGTCTGGTAAGTTTTCATCTCTGAATAACGGG
>JASFLV010000027.1:0-14017 GCA_050117915.1 Thioalkalispiraceae bacterium
GCAACAAAAATCGAAGAGTACGTACCGACTATAACACCAATGATCAGCGCAATCGCAAAGGGTCGGATTAATTCACCACCAAGAAAGTACATCGCGCCTAATACCAGCAAGGTTGTGACCGAGGTCATCATGGTCCGTGACAGGGTCTGGTTAAGCGAGGTATTGGTGATTTGCAAAGTTGAACCTTTACGCATTTTGCGGAAGTTTTCTCGAATCCGATCATATACAACGATCGTGTCATTCAATGAGTAACCGATTACTGCCAGTAAAGCAGCAAGCACCGTCAAATCGAAGTTCCATTTAAAGACCGAGAAGAAACCCAGGGTGATAAACACATCATGCACTAAAGCAGTAATGGCACCTACTGCGAAACGCCACTCGAAACGAAGCATGACATAAACCAGGATACCGGCAATGGCAATCAACATGGCGATACCACCATCGTCACGGAGCTCTGCGCCCACTTTTGCACCAACAAATTCACGACGACGTATCTCGAGTTCGCCTTCAGAGTTTGCCTTGAGTATCTCCAGGACCTTGTTGCTGATCTGCGCCTTTGAGGTATTTTCTTGTTCAGAAATACTAATGGTGACTATTGTATTGGTTGAACCAATATATTTGACGACAGCGTCCTTGAATCCATTATCACTGAGGGTTGAGCGAACAGTTTCAACTTTCACCTCCTGAGGATAGCCAACTTCAAGCAGGATACCGCCTTTGAAATCGAGGCCCAGGTTCAACCAGTTCATGGTTAAAGTGACAATCGAGCCAACAAACAGAATAAGCGACAAGACCAGGGCAAACTTACGTATGCCGACAAAGTCAAAATTCGGTGTTTTGGAGAATATACGCATGGTTATTATTTTCTCTTTAATTTAAATCGACAACTTTGATATTCTCTTCGTGCCAACAGCCAGATTGACAATTGCACGTGTTCCCATAATGGCTGTAAACATAGATGTGGCAATACCAATCGATAGCGTCGTAGCAAAACCTTTAACCGGGCCTGTACCAAAAATAAACAAGACAATTGCGGCAATGAGTGTAGTTACATTGGCATCAAAGATCGTTGAATAGGCCTTTTGATAGCCTGAGTTAATACTGGCTTGCGGAGTATTGCCGATACTGAGTTCTTCACGGATCCGTTCAAAGATCAGCACGTTCGCATCCACCGCCATACCCACTGTTAATACAATACCCGCAATACCTGGCAAGGTCAGTGTGGCCTGAAACATCGATAACACAGCAACAATCAATACCAGATTCACAATCAGGGCAGTATTGGCGATCAAGCCAAAACCGCGATACCAGAACAACATAAAGGCCACAACCATGACAAAACCAATCAGTACCGAATTGACTCCCTTGGCAATATTTTCCGCACCGAGGCTTGGACCGACTGTCCGTTCTTCGACAATTTCAATTGGCGCTGCCAGGGCACCGGCACGTAACAACAGAGCAAGCTTGGTGGATTCAGCACGGCTCAGGCCGGTGATCTGGAAGCGCTTGGAAAACAGGCCCTGAATTGTCGCCAGTGAGATGACTTCTTTTATTTCTCGGTTAACGGGCACAAGTTTGCCATCTTTTTCAACAAACTCTTTTTCATATTCAATAAACACCACGCCCATTCGCTTGCCCAGATTCTCGCGGGTATTGTCCTTCATGATGTTGGCACCCGTACTGTTTAGGGTCACCGACACGGCTGGTTGACCGTTTTCGTCGGAGGTTGCCGTGGCGTGGATAATATCCTGGCCGGTGATAATAATCTTGTTCTTCAAGAGCACCGGGCTACCATCATCACGCATCGTGTATAAAGTCGCGCCTGGCGCTTTACCCTGGCGGGCCTCCTGGACAGTATAACCGGTATGCTCCATGCGGAATTCCAGGCTGGCAGCGGCGGTTAACACCTCCATTAATTCTTCACTATTCTGGATGCCAGGAAACTCCGCCACAATACGACTATCACCCTGGCGTACTATGATCGGCTCCATCAGTCCCTGGTATTTGTCATCGATACGTTTTTTCAAAACCGTAATAATTTGAGAAATGGTATTGCTGCGATGCTCTTCCAGTTTCGCCTGTTTTATTTCCGCCTTGATGTAATAATTGTCGCCACGCTCAAAAGTGGAATAATCAAGATCAATTATGCGATTACGAATCTGGGAGAGGACTTCATCACGCTTTGCCTCGCTTTTATATTTCAGCTCAATGGCATCACCTTTAACCAACATAGAACGGGCGCGCAGCTTTTTCTCTTTATTATTTTTAAAATAGTCAAAAATATCGTTTTTATAGCGTTCCAGTTGTTGCTGGAATGCCGTTTCCATTTCAATCTCGATGAGAAAATGTAGGCCGCCGCGTAAATCCAGTCCCATATACATGGGTAAGGCATTCACCGCTTTTAAAAAGTCAGGGGTCGTGCGCGCATAATTCAAAGCAACAACATAATTAGGACCAAGTAACTCTTCCAATGAATGTTTCGCCGTTTGTCTATCCGCTTCGTCTTTAAAACGAATCAGTACACCTTTTTCATCAATGATTGCCGACTTATATTCAATACCACTGTCCTTTAGTGATGCCTCTACCCGCACCAGCGTTTGATCATCTATGGTGGCATGACGATTTCCTGCAATCTGTAAAGCCGGATCGTCAAAATAGAGGTTAGGCGCTGCATATAAGGCACCAGTAATTAACGCAAGCAGTATGACTATGTATTTCCAGGTAGGATATCGATTCATTTGTTGAGTTCTTTGTTGATCTTTGATGTTATGTTGTTGTCAAGCTCATGCCAGCCAGTTTTATTCTTTCTCTGCAGCTTTCAGGCTTCCCTTTGGCAGGACGGTTGATACAGCACTGCGCTGGATTCGTACTTGTACATTATCAGCGATTTCAACAGTCATATACTGATCGCTTACCTCGACAATCTTACCCAGGATGCCACCGTTGGTAACAACTTCATCACCCTTACCAATCGCTTCGACCATTTTACGATGTTCTTTGGCGCGTTTTTGCTGCGGACGAATTAACAGGAAATAGAAAATAACAATCATGCCGACAAAGAACAGCATGCTCATCATTGGATCGGCACCTTGCTGAGCGGCCGCAGCGCCATTTTCAGCATAGGCTTGAGAGATAAAAAAGCTCATTTGCACACCCTTAATATTTTAAATTAGTCAGTTGGCTACCCATTCGGCCAGGTTGTTTCGAACCCGGTCGCTGGCAGCGGGGCCGTATTATTACATATTTGTACTGTCAGTTTCGCCCTTTGCTAGCCGTTTCGCGTAGAAATTCCCTATGAAACTATCCAGTTTTTCCGTCTGGATGGCCTCACGCAGTCCCGCCATAAGCTGCTGATAATAATGCAGGTTATGGATAGTATTTAACCGGGCACCGAGGATCTCGCCGGTCTTATTCAGGTGACGAAGGTAAGCCCGGCTATAATTCTGGCAGGTATAGCAGTCACACCCCGGATCCAATGGACCGGTATCTGCCTGATACTGGCTGTTTCGGATCCGCACCACACCTTCGGAAGTGAACAGGTGGCCATTACGTGCGTTTCGCGTAGGTAGAACGCAGTCGAACATATCTACCCCACGTCGCACTGCCTCAACCAGGTCCTCCGGGGTACCTACCCCCATTAAGTAGCGAGGTTTATCCTCTGGCATCTCCGGGGTAAGCTTGTCCAGAACCTTGAGCATCTCCGTCTTGGGTTCACCAACTGACAGACCGCCAATTGCATAACCGTCAAAACCGATTTTCACCAGTCCCTCCAGGGACTGCTTACGTAAATGTGGATACATACCGCCCTGGACGATGCCAAATAACGCAGCACGACTTTGTCCATGCGCGGCTTTACTCCGCTCGGCCCAGCGTAATGACAATTCCATTGATTCACGCGCCTGCTCTTCGCTGGCTGGATAAGGGGTACACTCATCAAAGATCATGACAATATCTGCACCTAGCTCATGTTGCACCTGTATGGAAATTTCCGGGGTCAGCTCCACTTTGGCGCCATCGACAGGAGAGGCAAACGTTACCCCCTGCTCAGTGATCTTTCTTAGCTCACCCAGACTCCAGACCTGAAAGCCACCGGAATCTGTCAAAATCGGCCCCTGCCAATGCATAAAATCATGCAGGTCACCATGCTTTTGAATAATTACCGTGCCAGGGCGCAACATCAGATGAAACGTATTCCCCAGAATGATCTGTGCACCTGAGGCGGTAAGTTCTTCAGGGGTCATGGCCTTGACCGTGCCATAGGTGCCAACCGGCATGAAAGCAGGTGTATCGACAACGCCGCGCTCAAATTCCAGTTGCCCGCGGCGTGCCTGTCCATCGGTAGTATGTAAGGAAAATTTCATTTAAAAATTGTAAACGAATGTTTATTGAATCAACATAGCATCGCCATAACTAAAGAAGCGATATTTATGTTTTACCGCATATCGATAGGCGTCCATTATTAACTCATAACCAGCAAATGCACTGACCAGCATAAGTAACGTTGACTCGGGTAAATGGAAATTGGTAAGTAATGCATCAACCACCTTGAACTCAAACCCTGGTGTTATAAAAATTTCCGTTTCCCCTTCATAGGGTTTTAACTTGCCTGCGAGTGCCGCCGTCTCCAGGCAGCGAACGGTGGTGGTGCCAATGGCAATTACTCTGCCCCCAGCTCTTTTCGTCTCTTCAACCAGGCTTATTAATGTTGGCGTGACAGACACCCACTCTTTATGCATTTTATGTTCAGCAATATCCTCCACCCGTACCGGCTGGAAAGTCCCTGCCCCGACATGCAAAGTCACATAGCCTGTCTTAATCCCTTTTTGTTCCAGTCTTGCCAGTAACTCAGTATCAAAATGCAGGCCGGCCGTTGGAGCAGCAACTGCACCGGGATGCTGTGCGTAAACCGTCTGATACCGTTCCATATCTTCGCTCTTATCACTACGCTGTATATAAGGCGGCAGGGGGATATGACCAATCTTGTCCAGAATATCCAGTACAGACTGTTCTTGCAAAAAGTGCAGATGAAAAAACGCATCATTACGTCCGATCACCTTTGCCGTCACTTCATTATCAAAATTCAGTATGCTCCCTGGCCTGGGAGATTTACTTGCCCGAATTTGTGCGAGTACTTCATGATCATTTAAAACACGCTCAATTAATACTTCAAGTTTGCCGCCTGACTGTTTCTGACCAAACAAACGTGCGGGTATGACCCGGGTATCATTCATCACCAGCAGGTCACCTGGATTTAGTAAGGATTCAATATCAGTAAACAGTTTGTCTTCGAAATTTTGTTTGTCACGATCAACAACTAATAATCGACTATCGGTACGCCGCGTAGCCGGGAATTGAGCAATCAGTTCCTCTGGGAGATGATAAAAGAAATCCTTGAGTTTCATATTAATTAACTCACGACTCTACGCACACCAGCAGTCTACCGAACAAGACTGTCAAGAGTATTGAAAATATAGCGGATAAAATCTAGGACTAACCCGTATTACGCATACCAGCAGCAATCGCATTGATACTACGTAACAATGGATCAAGCCAAATTTCGCGATCCTCTTCATTGACTGATTCATCACGATAACGCTGGAGTAGCATTAACTGAATCTGGTTAAGTGGATCGAGATAAGGATTACGTCGATTTAACGAAAGCGCCAGCTGGGGCGTCTCAGCCATTAGATAAGGCAGCCTGGCAACGCTTAATACCTGTTGGACAGTTCGTTCATGTTCGCTGTTAATCATGTTATAAACATTTTTAGCCGTTTGCTGATCCAGGCACAGACTCACATAGGTTTGAGCAATGTGCATTTGCGCTTTGAATAAAGCCATTTGCGAGTTGCTCAACAATGCTCTGAAGAAAGGCCATTCTTCATACATCTCCTGCAATTTCTTGAATCGTTGTGGATCGTCTTTTGACCATTCTTTCAGTGCACTGCCGATACCATACCAGGCAGGCATAGTATGTCGCGACTGTGCCCAGCCAAACACCCAGCCGATCGCCCGCACCGATCCCTTGGAACGATCGCTCTTTTTACGATGTGATGGCCGTGAACCAATATTCATCAAGGCAATTTCAGATACCGGGGTCGCTTCATAAAAATAGTCAAGAAAACCAGGTGTATGATCAGTTAATTCTCGGTATTCATGTTCACCGGTGTTCGCCAAATCTTTCATGATTTGACAATATTCCTGATCGTCAACGGATCCTGGTTGAATCAGGTTGAGACTCGCCTTAAGTAAACCTGTGGAACCGACCGTCAGTTCATAAATTGCGGTCTCCTGGTTACTGTATTTATAAGAAAGGACTTCACCTTGCTCTGTAAACTTGATTTGACCATGTACGGTTCCGGCTGGTTGTGACAGGATCGCCTCATGGGTTGGACCACCACCACGTCCAATCGTCCCACCACGGCCATGGAACAAACGACACTTGATGCCACGTGACCGGGTCAATGCCGTGATCTTTTGCTGCGCCTGATAGAGACTCCAGGCAGAAGACAAAATACCACCGTCTTTGCACGAGTCAGAATAACCCAGCATCACTTCCTGCTTATTACCTGATGCCTTTAGTAATTCAGCGTAGGTAGTGTTGTCTAATAATTTTGTCATGACCGGCTCGATGTGTGCCAGATCATCAATCGTCTCAAATAACGGTGAAATCCTTACGTGGCAAAACCAGCTGTCACCCTTGCGGCCGGCAATACCTGCTAACCAGGCGAGAAACATCACTTCCATTACATGGCTGGCTTCATGGGTCATTGAAATAACATAGTTACCAAAGGCATTCGGACTGACCACCTTGCGCATGTCAGCAACCACCTCAAACACGTCAACTGTCTCTTTTGACATATCAGTTAACTTGTCTTTATCAATGTTGACCGCTGGTCTGGAGAGAAAATCTGCCAGGGTCGACAACTTGTCGTCTTCAGATAATGACAAGTAATCATTCGTGCCTAACTGTTCTAAAACTTCTGAGACTGTTTGCGAGTGAATCGTCGATTCCTGACGAATGTCGAGCTGGGTCAGAAAAAAGCCAAAGGTTTCAACCAGTCGGATCAAGTCCTTTAATTCACCATCTGCGACAATGGCATCGCCATGACTAATCAGGGAATCACGAATAAGATACAGGTCCTGCAAGAAAGGTTCTTCGTTAGTATAGGCGCAGTGACCTTCTATAAGTGGTTCACCTGCACTGAGCAAATTAATATTATCGAGTGTGCAGGTAAGCCGTTGGTGCATGATATACAGTTTGCGTCGATAGGGCTCCTGCTGGAATCGATCAGGTTTAACTGCAAATGTTTCCGGGACTTGTCGTTCATCTTTATCCAGGCTTTGCAGGAATTCATTGCTTGGCTGACAGAATTTACTCGACTGCGTCAGTATGTGCGACAAGTGCATTAAACGCTTCTCATACTCAGTAAGGATCTCGCGCGCCTGCAAACACAACGCCATCACCGTCGTCTGTGGTTTAACAAATGGATTGCCATCACGGTCACCCCCAATCCAGGAACCAAAGCGAATATAACTGGGCACCTTGATATCTGCATCGCTGTCGGCGTAAATCCTGGCGACAGAGCGCTCCATATTTCGATACACCTGAGGAACCGCTTTAAACAAACTCTCGCGAAAATAATGTAGGCCATTTTTGACTTCATCCAGGACTTCAAGACGGCGCTCACGAACTTCATTCGTCTTGTAGAGGATCTGAACTTCCCTTTCCAGCTCTCCGATTGTCTGTTCCCGTTCGATACGGGTTAGCCGCTGGTTCAGTCGCTCGCTAATCAAAAAGATGCGTCGTACCGAGTCCATCACGGTACGTCGCTTGGATTCCGTTGGGTGGGCAGTAATCACAGGGATATAGGCCATCTGATCCAGAAGGCTCTGCACTTGTTCAGCACTAACGTTCTGATCTTTGAGTTCACGTAGCGTTTTGACAAAAGAGCCATTCCAGGTTGGCCCGAAACGGTCGACATCCTTACGCCGCTGCTTGTGGCTATAGGATTCTTCGGCAATATTGACCAGACTGAAGTAGATACTAAAAGCACGGACCACGTGACTGAGCGTTTCCGGGTCCAGTGACTCGATCAGCCGCCATAATTTACGACGTTTGGCCGGGTTTTCCTCTGTGCGAAGATTAATATGCCCTTTACGCAGCGCTTCCACCGCAGCAAATACGCGTTGGCCGGCCTGTTCTTGTAATATTTTGCCCAGGGTATTACCAAATAGTTTCACCTGTCTGCGTAGCGGCTTATCATTAACTGTCGCTGCAGGTATTTCGGTCATACTGGAGGGGGAAAGTTTATTTTCGGCTGTCATCGTATCCAAACTTTACTCAAAACGGAGGCGTATTATACAGAAATCACCTTCCAGATGCTGCTTGACATCCGATGAAGAACAGGCGTTTTGCCTGATAAAACAGCATGCTATTATCTGTAAAAGGAAAAAATATGTCCAAATTGACTCAATCTGCTGCCTGGCAAGCACTACAAGCACATTTCAAGCAAGTCAGTGAACTGCATATGCGGGATCTGTTTGCCGAAGATACCGATCGATTTAACCGCTTTTCACTGCAACTGGATGACCTGTTGCTGGATTTTTCCAAAAACCGGATTACCGATGAAACACTGGCACTCCTTTGCCAGCTTGCAGAACAGTGTAATCTTCCTGCCTGGATTGAAAAGATGTTTGCCGGCGAACAAATCAACCATACCGAGCAAAGAGCAGTACTGCATGTCGCCCTGCGCAATCGCAAAGATCAGCCTATTTTGACTGGTGGTAAAGACGTGATGCCCGATGTTCGGGCCATGCTGGATAAAATGCGTCTTTTCAGTGAGCAAATTCGGTCCCGGCAATGGCGCGGTTATACCAATCAACCTATTACGGATGTCGTCAACATTGGCGTGGGCGGCTCGGACCTTGGGCCACTGATGGCGACCGAGGCATTACGTCCCTACTCGATTCATGATCTGCGCATGCATTTTGTCTCGAATGTCGACGAAAACCATATCAGCGATACCCTGGAGGTCCTGAAACCTGAAACCACGTTATTTATCATAGCCTCTAAAAGCTTTACTACCCAGGATACCCTGGTCAATGCCAATACGGCGCGCAAATGGTTTTTGAAAACCGCAGTAGGGAATGCCGCACTAGGTAATAGCGCAATTGGTAAGCATTTTGTTGCCGTATCAAACAATACCAGTGCCGCAATCGATTTTGGCATCCAGCCTGAAAACATCTTCAAGATGTGGGACTGGGTTGGAGGTCGTTACTCCATGTGGTCAGCGGTTGGCTTGCCGATTGCTATTTCAATCGGGATGGACAACTTTGAACAGCTCCTGCAGGGAGCACATGAGGTTGATGAACATTTCCGCACCGCCCCATTGAAAGAAAATATGCCGGTGATCATGGCCCTGCTCGGCATCTGGTATAACAACTTCTTCGATGCCCGAACCTATGCCCTGCTCCCCTATGATCAGCATCTGAAGTTTTTACCGGATTATTTACGTCAGGCCGATATGGAAAGCAATGGCAAGCGGATTGATCGTGAAGGCAATGTGGTTGATTACAGCACCGGTCCGATAATTTTTGGGCAACTGGGGATTACCGGGCAACACGCCTTTTACCAACTGATGCATCAGGGCACGAAACTAATCCCGGCCGATATCATCGCCCCGATAGCCAATCTGCAATGTATTCGCTCCCATCATCGCGCGCTGATGGCCAATGTCTTCGCCCAGGCGGAGGCATTTATGCGCGGAAAGACCGAGCAGGAAGCAAGAGCGGAATTAGAAGCCGAAGGGCTATCTGAAGAGATGATTGAGGTACTGCTGCCGAATAAAATTTTCCCAGGGAACAAACCAACCAATACAATCCTGTTCAAGACCCTCAACCCGTTGACCCTGGGTCGCCTGATCGCCCTGTATGAACACAAAATTTTCGTACAGGGTGTGATCTGGAACATCAATTCATACGATCAATGGGGCGTTGAGCTGGGTAAACAGCTTGCCAATACGGTGCTCGATGAACTCAACGTTGATGATGAGGTCACCTCACATGATTGCTCGACCAATGGGCTCATCAATTATTATAAAAAGACCCGTCCAGGCACTGAATCCGAGTGATTTTTAACCGCGCGGATCAACTGCTGGCCCAGGACTGCGGCAGATAGCGGAATACACCCCTGGTACGATGCCATGGATGGCTGTGGCGACCGGCCGAATCAACGTTTACGAAATAAAAAAATGGTAGCCGAGGACGGAGTCGAACCGTCACTTCCGAAGAAACAGCATTTTGAGTGCTGCGTGTCTACCAGTTCCACCACTCGGCCAATGCGGGCACGGATTATAGCAACAAACCGAAGGTCCGTGACAATTCTGCAACTCAACAAGATTGGTTTTTTTATGCGACTTGAACGGGGATGGTGTTGCGTGTATGAGAAATCCGGTTGTTCTCATCCACGTATACCAAGGTGGGTTTAAAACTGGCCAGTTCACGTTGGTCCAGTTGCACATAAGCAGCAATAATAATGATATCCCCTGGCTCGGCCTTGTGTGCGGCTGCACCGTTGATGGAGATAATGCCGGAATTATCCTCAGCTCGGATTGCATAGGTCGTAAAACGCTCACCATTGGTGATGTTGTAGATCTCGATCTGCTGGTATTCGCGAATCCCGGAGGTATCCAGTAGATGACCATCGATAGCACATGAACCTTCGTATTCCAGCTCAGAATGGGTCACCGTGGCCCGATGTAATTTTGCCTGGAGCATCGTCGCTAACATTACTAATCCTGCTTGTTTAGTATTCAATCAGTGCAATTTCGTCTAATTTTACCACGCCTGTGGGGCCATGCCAGCTCATACGCGCAAATTGTCTATCAAACGTGTCTTACCCAGCCTCGCAGCAGCCAATATCACCAGCGAATCTGTAAGATTTTCAGGTTCTTGCAGATCCTCACTATTACGAATCGCAACATAGTCAGGCGAGAAGCCCTGTTTTTCCAGTTGCATGATCGCCGCCTGTTCCAGGTCGGTAAAGGTCATATTCTGCAGCAGTATCCGTTCCCTGATATCCGATAAGGTGGCATACAAACCAGCGGCACGCTGCCTTTCTTCCTTAGTAAGGTGCTGATTGCGAGAACTCAAGGCCAGGCCATCCCCTTCTCGCACAGTGGCTTCGCCCAGGATTTCAATAGGAAAATTGAAATCCTCGACGAGTCGTCTAACCACCATTAACTGCTGGAAATCTTTTTCCCCAAACACGGCAAGATCAGGTTGCACGATATTGAACAACTTGGCGACAACGGTGGCTACACCACGAAAATGCCCGGGTCGGTGCGCACCTTCCAACTGGTTGGCCAGCCAGCTGGGTACCTCCACAAAGCTGCTGTTTTCAACTCCTTGCGGATACATGCTCTGGTCACCCGGGGTAAAGACCAGGTCAACACCAAGTTGTTCCAGCTTTTGTAAGTCCTTCTGCATGGTCCGTGGATAATTATTAAAATCGTCATTCTCACTAAATTGCATGGGATTGACATAAATGCTCACCACAATCCGATCGCTATGGTGTTGGGCGACCCGCACCAGGCGCAGGTGGCCTTCATGTAGATTCCCCATGGTCGGGACAAAGCCAATACGCTCAGCGTTTCGCCGCCATTCACGAACAATGGGTGCAATTTCCCAATTTGAATTAATGACTTGCATGACTAGGAGAGATAAGGCTTTATTCGAAAATGTGTTGATCGGCAGGAAACTGCTTCTGTTTAACCGCCTGGACATAGGCGCGTACCGCCGCCTCGATACTGATTTCACCGGTTAAATCAGCAAGAAAGTCCCTCGAAAACTTGGGTCGATGCCCCAAAGAGATGCCCAGTAGGTCATAAAGAACCAGGACCTGTGCATCACAATCACGGCCGGCCCCGATACCTATCGTTGGAATAGAAAGTGTTTCTGTAATCGTCTTTGCCAGCGAAGCAGGGACACATTCCAGCAACAGAAGATCGGCACCGGCATCCTGCATCGCTTTGGCATCTTCCAGCATCGCTTTGGCAACCTGCTGGTCACGCCCCTGTACTCGATAACCACCGAGCTTATGTACGGACTGGGGCTGCAAACCCAGGTGACCGCATACCGGCACACCATGTTTCGCCAGATTCTCCACGACCTGCACCACATCACCCCCACCCTCGAGTTTGACGATATGCGCCCCACCTTCCTGCATCAGACGAGTGGCATTATCCAGTGCGCGTACCGGATCAGAAAAACTCATGAAGGGCATATCGGACATGACTAACGCATGCTGGCGTGCCCGGGATACCAGTGAGGTATGATAAACCATATGCTCAACCGTCACCGGTACCGTGGTTTCATGCCCCTGAATCACCATGCCAAGCGAGTCGCCGGTAAATAGCACCTCTACACCGGCCTTTTCCAGGACAGCGGCAAAGCTTGCATCATAGACTGTTAATACAACAAATCTCTCACCTGCCTGTTTCATCTTTTTCAGACGCGTTAGGGTGATAGTCTGGTGTGTTTTTTCTGAAGCGTATGAAGAAGCTGTCATAAATTAAATACCTAATGAAGCAGGATTGAAATAACGCCGACCACTAAGTGGTTTGTTAATTTGCTCTAATAACAATTGATAATCAGATTCATTACTGACCAGATCGAGTTCTGCTGCGTTCACAATCAATAGAGGCGATGCTGTGTAATCATAAAAGAAGCGCGTATATGACTCATTGATCCGATCAAGATACTCGGCATCCATATGGCGCTCGTATTCACGCCCTCGTTTGGACACCCGCTTGACTAAAACGTTTACCGGTGCCTGTAGATAAATAACCAGATCAGGTGTTGGTGCATCGATAGTAACATGTTCATAGACCTGTTCGTATAACTTAAACTCTTCGTCTTCCAGTGTCATCTGGGCAAACAGACGATCCTTTTCCATGATAAAGTCTGCAACGTGCACCGGACGAAACATATCAGCCTGTCTCAATTCGTGTAATTGCCTGGCGCGCTGAAATAAAAAAAACAACTGGGTCTGCAGGGCAGCACTTTTAGGGTCCTGGTAAAAGCGCTCAATAAAGGGATTTTCATCCGCCCCCTCGAGCAACAAGTCAGAGCCAAAACTCTCAGCCAGGCGTTTTGCCAGGGTCGTTTTACCCACGCCAATTGGTCCTTCAACCACAATAAAATCCAGCTTTGGCATCATGGGTTACTAAGTCGCTCCAATCCTTCATCATCACACTGCGCTACAAGGTCCTGCAAACGACCATGACCGGGAATGATCAGATCATCTGGCGCAATCTCCTGTAAAGGATACAGGACGAAGCTACGTTGATGTAGTCCTGGATGGGGAATGATTAACCGGGGCTGATTGATTATTTTGTCATCAACCAGTAATAGATCCAGATCAAGGGTGCGTGGGCCCCAGCGTTGCTCACCACGGATACGGCCATGCTGATTTTCAATCATCTGACAATCATCCAGCACGGTCACAGCATCACGCTCCGTCCTGATCGCAACAACCGCATTAGTATAATCAGGTTGCCGTAAAGCTACCCGGCTAGTCTGATCTTCAATCGTCAGCGGGCGACTCTTGTACAGGCTGGATACTGCCAATAGCTGGCATCCGGCTAACTGACCCAGTTCATTCATAGCCTGCTTAACCTGCAGCAATGGTTGTTCAAGATTACTGCCGATACCTATATATATAGTCTGCATGATCTTCAGCTATTACGCGTGGAGTCCTGCTTGGTTTCGGCACGAACATCCGCAGACTGGGTTTGTCTTGCTTTTCCCTTTTTCTTGCGACGTGGTTTTTGCCCCTGTCGGGCTCGCTGTAATTCCTGACACATGGTTTTTCTTTGTTGATCACTGACTTCCTGAAATTCAGTCCACCAATCACACAGTGGCTCTAATTCAGGTTCACAGGATTGACAACGCAACAGAAGAAAATCATAAGCTGCCCGGAATCGTGGGTGCCCCAGCAAGACAAAGGGTCGTTTAC
>JASFLV010000028.1:0-13901 GCA_050117915.1 Thioalkalispiraceae bacterium
GAAAGTTCATAATATTCGCTGCGGTTTTAATTCCACCTACGGCAGAAGTACGAATCGCATCTGAGTTACCTGAAAATTGTTTCTCGAGCATATCATCCAGTTCATGAATTGCACTCGGCTGAATACCATCCAGTGTAGCTATACGCATTACCACATCAACCCGCATATTCTCGGGTAAAGCAGAGAGCACATCTGCAGCCTGATCCTGCTCGAGATAGGACAGGACTATTGCTATTATCTGTGGATGTTCGAGCCGAATAATGTCAGCGACAGAACGTGGCTCCATCCATTTCAATGCATCAAGACCTTTAGAGTGACTGCCTAATAAAATACGATCAATAATGCTTTTTGCTTTATCTTCACCAAGTGCATTATTCAGAATACTTTTCAAGTAATCTTCATTACCAATACCGAGCTCAGTTTGCTCATCGACGGCATCGCAGAATTCTCCCAGCACGTCATTTACCGAGTCTTTGGGAACATTAGCCATGGCTGCCATTGCTTCACCGATCTTTTGTACCTCTTTCGGTGACATATGCTTTAATATTTCTGCTGCATCGGTCTCACCCAGGGTCATCAGAAAAACAGCAGCTCTTTCGGAGCCATTCAAGCGACCTTTTTTCTGTTCACTCACCATTGATACTAACCTTATTCATTTACCCACTGTTTGACGACTTGTGCAACACGCTTTGGTTCCTGCACCACCATGGATTTTGCCATTTCAAGTTCTGACTCATAATCCTTGGGTTTTGGAATGCGTTGTCCACCCTCTCCGGTTAATGTCACCTGATCTTCAGCAAGTTCATCTGCCTCGCCATGTTCAGTGACCAGCCTGGTCTTCGGGATCGCAGACAAATTACGCATTACTGGTCTAAGAATACCGAATAGTACAAGAGCTGCAAGTAGTCCTCCCAAAATCTGCTTACCTAGATCCCAAACCCAGGGTTGATCCAGCAATGATTCCTCTTCGGCAGGTCCTAATGGTGCCGGTGTAATGAAGGGAGCATTCATAACACTTACAGTATCACCTCGAATCGCTTTAAATCCGACTGCTTCCTTTACCAGATTGGTCAACCGATCCAGCTCTTCCTTGGTGTAAGGTTGCATCGTTACCTCGCCTTCCGGATTGGTCACCGTCTTGTTGTCCACAACCACGGCAACCGAGAGTTTCTTGATTTCTCCCGGACTTTGGCGCTTATGCACAATCGAACGATCGAGTTCATTGTTAATTGTGTAGCGTACCGTAGAGCGGGATGGCCCATTTGACGTTGTTCCTGCCGCTACTTGTCCTGTCTGTTCCGGCGCCTGACCTGCACCCGGGGGTTGATTACTAAGTGCCCCGGGGATCCCACCAGGATTGGCACTGCCCTTAGTACTTTCTTCGACTCGCTGTTCACTGCGAACCGCAGGTACATCCGGGTTGAATGACTCCTGTGTCATCTCCAGCTGAGTGAAGTCCATTTCCGCAACAACCTGGGCGCGAACTTTATTATCGCCCGTTAATGGTGTAATGATATTTTCGATGTTATAGGCCAGGTCCTGCTCGATCTGTTTCTTGTAAGCTAATTGACGAGAAGACAGACCAATACCACTGGCATGGTTCGATTTGGACAGCAGACGTCCTTTTTGATCGACAACTGTCACCTCTTTATTACTCAAGTTCGGTACGCTGGAAGCAACAAGATTCATAATTGCTTCAATCTGTTCATCTTCAAGACGATGACCGGACGACATGTCTAGCAGAACAGAGGCACTCGGCTTTCTCCTGTCTGACAAAAACGCTGATTGTTTAGGCAGTGCCAAATGAACGCGTGCATTCTCAATTGATGACATCCACATAATGGTCCGGGCCAGCTCGTTTTGTAGAGCGACCTGATAACGTTTAGTCTGGATGAAATCATTAGTCGTAATTCCCTGTGGCTCCTTAATAAACTCAAAGCCACCACCCATATTACTTGGTAGACTCTGCTCAGCCAATGACATGCGCGCTTCGTGTAGTTTTGATGTTTCTACCAGTATCACACCAGTGGCTGTATCCACCTGGTATTTGATATTCTTGCTTTGTAATACATTAACAATCTCACCTGCATCTTTAGCAGATGCCTGATGATACAAGATGCTGTAATTCGGGTTTTGCGACCAGAGCACCACATAAACACCGATTGCAATACTGGCAGCCAGACCCAGCAATAACCCAACTTGCCGCACGATCGGTAATTGAGTCATACCCTGGAATGAGGCATTGAGCTGTTCTGTTTTAGCAAGATCAGTAGTAGCCATACTTTATTCCTTATACCTGCATATTCATAATTTCCTGGTAAGCACTAACCAGGCGATTACGTACTTCTACCATTGCCTGAAAGGAAACATTGGACTTTTGTAGCGACACCATCACCTCCGACATTTGCACATTCGGATCGCCTTTCTGGAAGGCCTCAGTTAATTTTGCTGCCTGTTGTTGATTCGAATGCACTGTATCAACTGCAGATTTAAGCAGTTCAGAAAAACTATCCTTGCTCGCCTGGTTTACCTGGTTTGTTTGACCAATGGTTTGACCCTGGCTTTGTTCAATCATGGCTCGCATCTGCGCAAGCAATGCATCTGGTGTGATCGTGTTGCTCATACAAACCTCCTGACTAAATAACTTCTGCCGAACGACCGGGTATACTGATTCCTGCGTCGCGCATCTTGGCCAATTTGTAACGTAATGTCCTTTGGCTTATACCAAGTTTTTCAGCCGCCTGCTTACGGCTGCCCTGTACAGAGGCAATGGTCGATAAAATAACCTTCCATTCTTTTTGCTTCATTTCATCATTAAGTGTTTCAGGCGCTATTTCTGGCTCACTACACTGAGAAGAAATGTCTTCATCAAGTAGTCGATCAGGTTGCTGACTGATATTAGTGATACTCTCAACAACCGCATTTTCGAAATAGATATCGTCTTTATCGATAGCATCACCCTGATGCAAAACCAGAGCACGCTGGATAACATTATCCAGCTCACGAACGTTACCGGGCCAATGATGCGCGACAAGTTTACGCTCTGCTTCAGCAGTAATAGCCGGTATCGCCGTATTCATTTGCTTACACTGTTTTTCGGTTATGCGATGAACGAGAGGGAGAATGTCATTCTTACGTTGATTGAGTGGCGGTATGCTGATAGGAAAAACATTCAAGCGGTAAAAAAGGTCTTCGCGAAACTTTCCCTCGCCGACATACTCACTAATGTTACGATTAGAGGTAGCTACGACACGCACATCCAGTGGGATCGTCTTGTTGCCGCCTAAACGCTCCACTTCACGCTCCTGTAGCACCCGCAGCAACTTCGCCTGAAGGCCAAGATCCATCTCAGTAATTTCATCAAGTAACAGGGTACCATTTTGTGCTTGCTCAAATTTACCTGGACATGCCTTATAGGCCCCTGTATAGGCTCCTTTTTCATAACCAAACAGCGTTGCTTCCAGCATATTTTCAGGTATTGCCGCACAATTGATTGCAATAAATGGCTGATCTTTTCGATTTGAATGTAGATGAATATACTGGGCCAGTACTTCTTTACCGACACCACTCTCACCGGTAATCATCACGGTTGCATCACTCGCAGCAACCCGATTGGCAACTTTCAGCATATTTTTGGATGTTTCGTCTTCAGCCACCATATCAGATCCCTGTTGATCAGGCTGACCAGCATAGCGGGATACCATATTTACCAGAACTTCTGCTTCAAATGGCTTGACCATGTAATCGACTGCGCCATCACGCATGGCGTCGACTGCCTGCTGGATGCTGCCATAGGCTGTCATTAACATGACGGGCAAATCCGGATAGGTTTCCTTCACCTGTTTTAACAAGCTATGGCCATCCATGTTCGGCATTTGTATATCGCTGACTAGAAGTTCAAAACTTTGTTCTTCCAATACCTGCAAGGCTTGATGACCATCACTCGCATGTGACACACCATATCCTGCACTCACCAGGGTTTCGGTAAGTGCTTCTAATAACTCTGCGTCGTCTTCAACTACTAATACACGTGTTGCAGTCATCGCTTTCTCCTTCAACTTATGCCAACCATGCGTACTGTTCGCGCCTGGCTTTCTACAAAATTATTATTTACCGCATCAATCAGGGGGATTCGCACAATAAACGTTGTGCCAACGCCCAGCTGGGAATCAACTATTACCTGGCCTTTGTGCGCATTAACGATCGCTCTTACTACAGCCAAACCCAGGCCTGTCCCTTCATTACGCGTAGTGAAAAATGGGTCAAAAATATTCTTGGCCTTATCATCATTCATACCTGGACCGTTATCACAAACAAGTATTTCGATATTCCTGTCACTGGACATTCTTGCGGTCACCTGAATTTTTCCGTTTCCCTGCATCGCCTGAATGGCATTCACACACAGATTGGATAGGGCACTGATTAACATTTGTTTATTAGCGTTTACCTCAACACCATCAGTATGATCATGCCAGCTATAATCAATATCTGTATTTAATAACAATGAATCCAGATGTAATTCGAGCTCAGTGAACAGCTGGTCCATACAAAATACTTCTTCCAGCCCAATGGAGTTACTACGTGCGTAGAGCAACATGTCGTTAACGATACGCTCCAGATGTGCCAACCGGTCCTTAATCTTGCCGATATATCTTGTCTGGTCGGAATCACTCAAGCCGCTCCGTTTTAAATTCGAGTTGTACAACATCGCCGAGGCTAGTGGGGTGCGAATCTGGTGAGCAAGGGATGCGGCCATCTCCCCCATCTCGACTAAACGTTGTTTTTGATTCAGGTTATCCTGCAGATCGCGCATCTCGGTAACGTCGGTTATCAGAATGATCTGGCCGGGTTCATTCAATAGCGGGCAGGTTGAGATATTGACTCGACGGCCATCCGTCAAGGAAACTTCGTGACCATCATCAGTCCGTGGCGAAAATGCCCGGTTAATCACATCCATCCATAACTCGCCTTCAAGGGGTGTACCTAACAGGTCTTCAGCGGCCGGATTAAACTCCTGGATACGACCATCACTATCGAGAACAATCACGCCCCCGGGTAAGGCCTGAAGTAAGGTATATAACCTGTTTGCGAGTCGTTCTTTTTCGGTGAGTTCTTTTAGACGTGCATCATGCGACCTGGTCAACTCTTCGTTGAGATGGGAAACCTGTTGTTCAAGTGCATGGTAAGAGGCCGCCAGCTGATCTGATAACTGGTTGAAAGTCTGAAACGCGTCTTCCAATGCTTGTTTTGAATTTTTTTGAGTATCTGGAATCATGACCACTTCTTTGTTAACCAAACAGACACTTGCGCCTGATTGTGTATCAGGCAACAAGCCTAAACGCTATAAGGCTAGAGCAAGAAGTATGCCGAAAAGCTTTTTACTGAATTAACAAGAGGTTAGTTGTACAGGTGATATTACAGGTCAAATTCCTGACACTTGTTCTTGACGTTGGAGGCCGTATTTCCTCATTTTTTCTACAAGCGTAGTACGGCGCATGGATAAACGTTTGGCCGCATGGGCGACAACACCGTCAGCTTCTTCCAGTGCCTGTTTGATGAGAGAGTACTCCAACTGGCTGAGATGTTCTTTCAGATCAATACCATTACTGGGTAAGCGCACTGCTGCATCAAGATCCACCTGATCCGGCAGATTCGCTGATGCCGCCGTTACCATTTCCGGTAACTCCGCATCGCCCTCAGACAGATGTCCCCTGAATTTTTCGGGTAAGTCGCGTACATCGACTACTCCATATGGGTACATAATAATCAGCCGTTCCATTAAATTGGATAATTCTCGAACATTGCCCGGCCAGGGGTAGTGAGAAAGCGCGGCAATGGCTGTCGGGGTTAAACGAACAGAACCACGTTGCTCATGCTCCATTCGCGTGACTAGTTCTTTTATAAGTAGGGCAATGTCTTCGCTACGCTCAGATAGCGAGGGCATTTCAATGGGAAAGACATTCAAACGATAATAGAGATCTTCGCGGAAGCGGCCTTCCTTGATCTCTTCTTCCAGATCACGATGGGTAGCAGCAACAATACGGACATCCGCCTTGATACTCTTATTACTTCCTACCCGCTCAAAGATACGTTCCTGCAGGACACGTAATATTTTGACTTGCATGGCCAGAGGCATGTCCCCAATCTCATCCAGGAACAATGTACCCCCTTCCGCCAGCTCAAAACGACCCTGCCGGGCAGAAATCGCGCCGGTGAATGCGCCCTTTTCATGACCGAATAACTCACTTTCTAATAAATCAGGAGGAATCGCACCGCAATTAACCGGTACAAAAGGCTTATCGCGACGGGAAGAATAATAATGGAGATTTCGTGCCACCACCTCTTTACCGGTACCAGACTGTCCGAGAATGAGGACATTGGCATCGGTGTCGGCAACCTGCTCAATAAGCTTGCGTACCTGGGTAATCGAACGGGAATGGCCTACCAGGCTGCGAAATAACATGGGGGTGGAACTACCGCTACTGGTCTGTGATTCACGATAGACCTGGGCCAGATGCAGGGCATGAATAAGCTGCCGGTATTTAACTGGCTGTTCAACAATATTGACGATACAGGCTGATACCTCCTGGGGTAACAGGCTCTTGTCATGTAACTCGGAGAGCAGCAACACCGGGGTCGCCTTATTAAAAGATTTTTTAATTTCGTTTATCAGATCGACCGTTGCCTGGGTATCCCCTACCTCACCGAGTAGTACAGCTTCCGGTTCTTCGTCCTGTATCGCTTCAGCCCAGTCTTTGACAGGAACAGAACCATATATCTCATAGTCAATAAAATCCATCAGTTGGGATAGTTGGTCACGACGCGCCTGGTTATTATCAATGATGAGAATAGACATAAGCTCCAATCTGTATGATGTTGAAAATTGCAAAAGTCTCTGAAATGTCACCGAAATTTTCAAGCAACGTACAGAGAGTAGACAGATATGGAAGGAAAGTCAAAATATTGGCGATCGGGGTTTAAAGCAGACTAAGTTGCGGAATTCAGGGCTTTTGTTTTCCCATCATCCTGGCCGGTATCACTAGTCAACCGGTTCCCGTGAGTGAGCAATATCGCGGCGATGCAGCCGAAACACCCAACGTTCCCAGGCAGATTGTTCATCGGTTGATCTGTTAACAAAACTGGCCGTACACCAGCCATCCGTCACATCCGTAACTCGGACAATCGCCTCTATGGGTACGGCTATTGATGGATTAAGGAATAACGATACGCTGTATTGCTCCCCGATCTTTGCCCCGGGGTGATTCCAGGCAATCGAATCCGTGCCCAGACGCAGTTGCATGACATCAGGCCGGCTCTGCTGTGGTTGTATAACCTGACCAAGCATCTGGATAACCAAATTAAGTTTATACTCGAGTCGTTGTATATCAGACTCAAAATCGCTATCCCGGACAACAACAGGGTGGACAGACTGCTCCAGGAGTGAATAGGCAATATGGTTCATTGGGAATTCACTTGCCGTCTCTTCAGAGGACCGGAGCTTCCAGCTAAATGCACATTTTGTTTCAACGAGGTAAGACACTTGTGGGATGTTCCCTGAACATAACTTCCTATTAATTAATAGCATAGTACAGGATCGGAATTGTGAAGTTTCGTTAGGGTGCATTTTCCCTGTATACATTGAGGGCGCGCTCCCCCTGTGATTGGTGGTTAAGTTGCTTAAGCATGACTTGCCTGGCCTGCTCAGTCAGTTCCATACAGGTCTTGTCCAGTTCCATCACCTCATACAATGTCTTTGAGATAATTTGCATCGACTGTTTAATATCGGGATGACGAAACAGGTGTTCCAGCGCCTTACCTCTCTCAAGTTCAAGCGAACCCATTAATTCCCATTCACTGGATCGAGCATACTGCAACATACGCTGGGTCAAACGTAGTATTTTATCCGCACATTGTTGCAGTGAGAGGTATTGCATGCTGCAGGTTACTTGTGATTCGCCATCGAAGGGATATCATCCCAAGCCCCTTTCACCGAGCGTAATAGTGACAGGACCTCATCCAGGATGTCTTCATCGTTCTCCGCATTAGAGCGGATCAGGCGACGGATCATATAGTCATATAAATCATCGAGGTTATCGGCGATATCACCGCCTGCACTTTTATCAAGACTGGCACGTAGGCCCTCGATAATCGAAATGGCCCAGCTAATATGACTCCCCTTTAAAGCCGTCTCGTTACGGGCCATGAAGCCTTTGGCCATCGCAACCTTCTCAATGGCACCATCCATTAACATTTGTATTAGTCGGTGAGGACTGGCCTGTTCAACTCCAGATGACACACCAACCTGACTATATTCGCCAATTGCGCCGCGTGGCTTAAGCATATTCATAATAATACTCCTGTACTACTGTGTTTTCTTTTTAAAAAATTAAACATTTGACCTATGACTTTTCAGTCTTTTGCTGTGCACCTGGTAGCGCAGCTAACTGGTTTGATAAAAACTTGCTGGTACTACGCATCCGCCCAAGTGTTGCATCTAGATTAGTAAATTTCTTTAATAATCGTTCTTCTGTCACTGCTAAACGACGTCCTAACTGCTCGCGTTGTTGAGTGATATCCTCTATCTGTCTATTGAGTCCATTACTACGGCTTTCCAGTAACCCATTGTTGCCGAGATACAAGTTCAGTTTTTCACTTAATTGCTCAGCGATGCCCATGGAAAACGAAACTGTACCGCGTTTCCCGGTCTTACCTCCCAGCACCTTGATATTGATTCCATTCGCCTCGTCCATGCCTTTCAACATCTGTCCATTCGCCTCGGCCGGCATCCGCCCCAGACGTCCTGCGACATCCTGGCCAGCTATACCCTGGGCAGGATCAATACCTAGATTACGAAGACTGTTTTCGGCTGACAGAACATCAACACGCGAACCACGACCCACACTGTTCGACTCAATAACAAATTGCCCGAGAATATATTGCACGGCAACAGAGGCGCCTTCGCGTTTTAAGGCAGTATCGTTGTTAATTTGTCTTTGTAATGCCTCAGCCAATGCTTCACCATTATCATAACGACCTGCTGCTAGCTTTATTGTGTCACTGGTAACACCATCAACACGTAACACCAGCTTGTTATTACCAGCATTGACCGTAAATTCACTGACATTACCAATTTCACTGCCGATATACTGTCCCTTTGCTGCCAGTTTATCGATGACTACTTCGTAGGTACCCATTGCAGCACCATCATCTGCAGATACAAACTGGATTAAGGAATCTGAACTGGAACCAGCCCTGGCAAACAACTTGGTGACCTGATCAAGATTATCCTCAATCGCAGCGTTTAGCTCGCTATTATCAATTGTTAATGTACCATTGCGTTGGGTATCGATCCCAATACTTGCAAGCGAACCATAATCTTCATTCACAGTATTGTAAGATGCACCTAACACTCGCCTGACTTGTTCGGCGATCCCACGTACCGAAGAATCACCTGACAGGGGGCCACCTTCACCTGTCTCCGGATCGAAGCCTGCAACGGTCTGAATGGTTGCCATCATTTCATTGTAGACTGAGACAAAATTTGTAATCGATTCTCTTACAGCTTCTCGATCAAAACTTGTTGTCAATCGGACCGGGCTCTCGCCGGTAACATCATTAAGTTTAAGTGTGACACCATTTATTGCATCATCAATGCTATTCGATGGGCTCGCTATCTCGATCCCATCGAGTAACACTAATGCGTCCCTTGCCTGTCCGGTCTCGATCATGTTCATCGCATTGGGTTGCATCGGGTCATAGGCAAGACGAGATAGACCGCGTGAGTCTGCGTCACTCCCATCTGCATCGTTAACTACGATCCGTAAGCTGTTTATTTCACCTGTCGCTTCTGTAGATAAGGCAAGACGATAGCCATTACCATCGTTGATCAAGGATGCGCGTACCCCAAAGTCTCCTCTATTGATCTCTTCGACGACTCCACGCAGGGAATTATTTTCATCACTAATCTGGATATTCTTGACTGTCGCTTTTTCATTATTGATAAATTGACCGTTTTCTGGGTTGACTCGGCCAAATTGAAAACTGAGATTACCGCTGCCAATGGGATCGAGATCAGATTTAAATGCCTCAGAAGTCAAGCGATGCGACTGGGCCAGCTGTAAAACCTGAATTGAATAAGAGCCTGCCTGCGCCTCATTGGTTGCGCTAATCTCGACTTTCTCTTCATCTGAAGTCGTGGCCGCGACTTTATTGAAATCTTCTGGATTGCGTAATGCTTCGATGGAATCTCGGAAATCGGCAAGTGCACCGCGAAAAGTACCAAGTGCAGATATGTTTGTCTGGACTTCAGCTTCCTGACGATCCAGACGGTTTTGTACCGGTGTCCCTTCGGCACTAACCAGCTTATCGACAAGCCCCTCCACATCGAGATTAGAGCCTCCGAGTCCGGTTGGATTAATGCCTTGCATAGTACCTCACTGCAGAACGGGTTGGAAAATGATTGCCGGCCCCGCCAATTCAGGGCCGGCATACCGGTAATTGCAATTCCAGTGCCAATCCTAGGCTTTGATCTCCAGGAACATCCCTTTCATATCTTGTTGATTTTGTTCCATAAAATCCTGAAGTCGATGGGCTAGTGCAATCATCTCCTCGGAAGGAATTTGCCGTATTACCGAATCATTTGTTGCGTCGACTACTTGAACTACAACACGTCCTGTCCTGTCATCTACATGAAAGTCCAGATTACGTTGCGAGTTCTGCACGTAGGCTTTTAGCTCGCTGACAACCTTATCAAACGCCTCGCGAGAGACCTGCATCTGTTCCGCAGTGGCTGTCCGTACTTCGGACAGCCTCTCCTTCACTGATAACTCCTGTTCCGTCGGAGCCACTTCCACATCCCTGATGCGGGTGATGCTGATCTCACCACTGTCGCTTCTTGTGTTTACCAGCGAGGCTACCGACGCTATGGTTTCATTCGCCATAACATCACCTCTCTTGGTAACGGGAGCGTGAAATGAAATTCACTAAAAATGCTCCTCTTTACTTTACTGCAGTAGCGACAGAACGTTCTGAGGTGACACATTCGCTTGCGCAAGCATGGCCACACCAGCTTGTTGCAAGATCTGCGCACGTGTCAGTTCCGCGGTTTCCTTCGCAAAGTCCGCATCACGGATACGTGAACGGGCAGCAGTCAGGTTTTCAACATTGGTTGACAGGTTAGCAATCGTTGAACCGAATCGACTTTGAATCGCACCGAACTTCGCACGCTGTGCGTTCACTGTATTCAAAGCAGAGTCCACGATAGCCAGGGCCACATTCGCACCATCGACAGTACTGATATCCATGTCCTGTACGGCATTGACGACCGATGCTTCCTGTGCATTTTCAGTAGTCGCACCTGCTATACCAGAAATACCGAATGACTTATCCGAGTCAAAGGTAACCTGACCAACAACTACAGCCTGTTCAGACGAACCATTAGCAGACAACACGGTACCCGGGTTATTCGCATCACCACCAACACTCACATCGCCCGCATTTGGGTTTGTAGTGTCACGAACAGTGATGTTATTACCACTGGAGTTTGTCAACACGACACTCTTACTATCAGCACTGATCCGTGCGGTTACACCCGTCTTGGAGGCAACATCATTGAAAGCAGTGACCGCTGCTGACAGACCATCACTTCCTTCGGTTCCCGCCAGAGTGAAGGAAATTGACTGGAATTTATCATTGTCCGACTGCACTTCCAGGGTGTAAGCACCCGCGGCAGAGAACATGGCACCAATTTCTGTATGCGCAAAGGCGCTCACGCCAGTTTCATTACTCTTGGCATCCACCTTCTCAGCCACAACTTTGGCGCTGGCCTCCGGGTCAATCGCGATAGTGCGGGTACCCAGGTTACCGGCAACCGTGACTGAATCACCCTGTGCATAACGATTATCAGACGCAGCTGTTGTCGTCAGACCTTCGATGCGGTGATTACCGAACTGGTTAGTCCGGAAATTATTAGTCGTGGTTTGAATAGTCTGGTTCGCATTGGCACCGACCTGGAACACCGCCGTACCAAAGGTACCATCCAGTAATTTCTGGCCGTTGAACTCTGTGTTCTTCGCAATCCGGTCCAATTCTTGCACCAGTTGTCCTACTTCTGATTGGAGGGCTTGACGATCAGAGGCAGAGTTGGTGGCGTTAGCTGATTGTACTGCCAGCTCACGAATACGCTGTAGAATGTTACCTGACTCCGCCAGGGCACCTTCAGCAGTCTGCGCGAGTGAAATACCATCATTGGCATTTCGAACCGCCTGGTTTAAACCACGGATTTGTGAGGTAAAACGCTCGGAAATCGCAAGACCAGCCGCGTCGTCTTTGGCACTGTTAATGCGCAGACCTGAAGACAGACGTTGCAAGCTAACCTGTAAATCTTCCTGAGAACGATTCAGGTTACGCTGCGAATTGAGCGACATAATGTTTGTGTTAATAACTTGAGGCATGACGCTTTGCTCCTCTTGGAACTTTTACCTGATTCCTGTTGCAGCAGGAGTCAGGAAATTTACTTTAGCGGACATACGCACAAATGGCGTAATCACCGCTCCCGGATATCCTAGCGTCCCGGATCAAGGCATCTTTATAGAACCGGCGGAAAATTTTTGCCGGTTTTATCCCACATAACTGCTTGTTTTTAAATGTAATAAAAAACTTTAGGTCTGTACCTGAATTTTTTGTGCTCATTTGGAGATCCCCATCATTATTGCCGAATGGGCAAAAAGCCGGCAAACACGCTGTGGCTGGCCTTTAAAAATAACGGTTTTGGTCCAATATATAATTAAGGAAATGAAATAATGATTAGGAGTGCTCACAACATGCAAGACGAACTCACCGAGGAACAAAAAAGACGTCAGGTTCTGGGTATCCATGATGATGCCGAGGAAATTGAACCCTGGGACCATAGTGTTGCACAGGCCCTGGCTGATGCTGAGGCTATCAAACTCAGCGATGCCCATTTTGAGGTGTTAGATTATTTACGTGACACTTACCAGAAACATGGACAAATTAGACATGCCCGTTCGTTAAGTCAGGCACTGGATACACAGTTTGCCGATAAGGGGGGTAACAAGTATTTGTATACACTATTTCCTGATGGGCCTGTCTCTCAGGGTTGTAAGATCGCAGGGATTCCAGCCCCGAAGGATAGTCGTAATGAGTCGTTTGGCAGTACGATGTAGCTGCTGCCTGTTAAATATAGTCAAACAGCGATATATCCTGAACCCGCGTAAATGCCTTTTGTGATGCCTGCAGACCAGTGAGCTTTAAATTCAGCTCACTGACTGCCTTGGCATAATCCAGGTCTTCAACATCTGACAGGATTTTCTTAACCTGGATTTTCACTGATTCATTTATATTCTCCTGGCTTTCCAGGGCATTGAGTCTGGCGCCAACATTCGCCCGTGTCTCAAGGACATTACCAAGGGCTGAATCCATTGCAAACAATATCCGATTAGCATGGTTATTCAATTCAGCAAAATCGGTATCCGTTGTGCGCCCCTGTCTAAGGCTTTCAGCAAAATCGTGGATGGTCTTAAAGACATCCTGGTGAAAACTGGGCCGTACCACAAAGTAATCACCCGGCTCTGGTTTACCTTTCACGAAGGTATTGACTCCGGCAAACTCTATTGCATTCCCCTCATTATAAATCTGTCCTGCCGGCACAATCTCATTGCCTTTGTCATCGATCACCGAATAAGTTACTGGTTCATTAGGATCAATCGATTGCTTACGATCAAAAATAATCGCATAGGTACCATAGTCATAGGTACCTGCAACAGTACCAGGATCAGCAACGCCACTACCGCGATTCTGTTTGCTTTCAAGAATGGTAAAACTGCCATTACCATCACGTACCTCACGGAAGATATCACTTCCTGAATCGTTGACGGCTATCT
>JASFLV010000029.1:0-13851 GCA_050117915.1 Thioalkalispiraceae bacterium
GAGGATTCTTCCTTTTTTATTGCTTCCTCAGATGTACCTATTACTCGAGATCGTTTCATTGGCACTTATTGCACATAACTATTTAGTAATAAGCATAATGCCGTGTTAATCATGCATGTTAATTCACTAAGAACGATTAACACACCTAGAATCAAAACTTTAGATCATTATGACTGTTAATAACAGGGGCTTGATAATATGCAAAACTGCATATTAACTCAACAAACCTGCTATAAAACAATAAGTTACAGCAATTTAAAGACCACTGTAGGATTTATATTACGAATATTTCAGACGAATATGACAGCAAAATAGGATTTTAAATAGTTACAATTCTGTTTTGATGAAAATCTCAAGGATGAGGTGTGTTATGACAGATAGTACTGCGCAATTCACAGGGAAGGTGCCACTACTCGAACAGGTACGACAACGTCTTCGTGTTAAACATTACAGCTTGAGCACTGAGCGCGTATACCTTTACTGGATTAGATATTTTATTCGCTTCCAACATAATAAACATCCTGACCAGATGTCGAAAATGGAAGTAGAGGCTTTTCTTACCTATCTTGCCGTCAATAGGAAGGTTTCACCTAGTACTCAAAATCAGGCTTTAAGTGCCATCTTATTTCTCTATAAACAGGTGCTTGAAATCGAACTACCCTGGCTCGAGAATGTCGTCAGAGCGAAACGTAAACGCTTTATACCTGTTGTCTTTACCCGTGACGAAGTTAAGGCAATCCTTTCGCAGTTTGATGGAACTTACTGGTTATTGTTTTCACTTATTTATGGTGCAGGCCTACGTATCCTGGAAGGTGCTAGTTTACGAGTTAAAGATGTTGATTTCCATTACAAGCAATTGTTAATACGTGATAGTAAAGGTATGAAAGATCGTGTGACCGTTTTACCTGAACCTTTGATTGATCCACTTAGACATCATTTGGCACGTGTTAAGGAGTTACACACGCAGGATCTACAAAACGGGTACGGCGATGTCTATTTGCCTTATGCGTTAAAACGTAAATATCCCAATGCAGACAAGGAATGGTACTGGCAATATGTATTTCCATCTCGCAATATCGCGACAGATCCACGTAGTGATAAACGAAGAAGGCATCATATCTACGAAAAATCACTAGGCAGGGTGATAAAACGCGCCATGCAAAAAGCAGGGGTCTATAAACCAGGCAGTGTTCATACCTTGCGCCACTCCTTTGCCACGCACTTGCTGGAAGACGGTTACGACATCCGTACGGTACAGGAGCTAATGGGTCATAAGGATGTGAAGACCACGCAGATCTATACCCATGTGTTACAAAAAGGTGGGGCCGCGGTACGTAGTCCATTAGAGCGTATTTAATTGACTTTACACATAAAAAAACGCCCCTCGTGGAGGGGCGTTCTCCTTTCGTTTGCGTTATGTAATACGACTTACATCGAGTAGTACATATCAAACTCAACCGGATGGGTCGTCATACGCAGGCGCGTAATCTCTTCCATCTTCAGGTCAATGTAAGCAGTGATCATGTCGTCAGTAAATACACCGCCCTGGGTCAGGTAGCTGCGGTCGTCGTCGAGTGCCGCCAGTGCCTGGTCGAATGAGTGACAAACCGTCGGTACGTCCGCCAGTTCTTCCGGTGGCAGGTCGTACAGGTTCTTGTCCATCGCATCACCCGGGTGGATCTTGTTCTGGATACCATCCAGACCGGCCATCATCATACCGGCAAAGGCCAGGTAAGGGTTGGCCATCGGATCCGGGAAGCGCACTTCAATACGACGGCCTTTTGGATTCGCCACGTAAGGGATACGAATCGACGCCGAACGGTTACGGGCTGAGTAAGCCAGTAATACCGGGGCTTCGAAGCCGGGTACCAGGCGCTTGTATGAGTTAGTGGAGGCATTGGTTAAGGCATTCAGTGACTGGGCGTGCTTGATGATACCACCGATATAATACAGTGCGGTTTCAGACAGGCCGGCATAGCCGTCACCGGCAAAAATGTTGTTGCCGTCTTTGGATAACGACTGGTGGCAGTGCATACCTGAACCGTTATCACCAACGATTGGCTTGGGCATAAAGGTTGCGGTCTTACCATAGGCATGGGCCACGTTCTGTACCACATACTTTAAGCGCTGGTTCCAGTCAGCCCGCTTGACCAGGGTGTTGAACATGGTGCCGATCTCACATTGACCGGCGGTGGCCACTTCGTGGTGATGCACTTCAACCGCGACACCCATTTCTTCCAGTGCCAGGCACATGGCAGAACGAATGTCATGCAAGGAATCCACGGGAGGAACCGGGAAGTAACCGCCTTTAACGCCAGGACGGTGACCGATGTTGCCTTCTTCGAACACTTTTTCGGAGTTCCACTCGGCTTCTTCAGAGTCAACTTTGACAAAAGAACCACTCATGTCGGCGCCCCAGCGAACGTCGTCAAGAATGAAAAATTCGGGTTCTGGACCGAAGTAGCAGGTATCCGCAATACCGGTTGATGCAAGATAGGCCTCGGCACGCTTGGCCAGGGAACGAGGATCACGCTCATAACCTTCACCGGTAGAGGGCTCAACCACGTCACAGGTCAGGTTCAGGGTGGGCTCATCGGTAAACGGATCCATCACGGCGGTATCGTCTTCAGGCATCAACAGCATGTCTGAGGCCTCGATGCCTTTCCAGCCGGAAATCGAAGATCCATCAAAGGGCTTACCGTCTTTGAATAACTCTTCATTCACTTCTGAGCTTGGTACAGTGACGTGCTGTTCCTTGCCTCGTGTATCGGTGAATCGGAAATCAACGAATTTCACGTTGTTATCCTTCATCATCTTCAGTGTATTGCTAGACATTGGGTTTCCTCCAATTCATAAGTGTTAATTTTTCTCCTCAGCGCGAGGCCACGGAAAGTCTGTGCTTCTTTTGAGTGCACGAACCATGCCACAAGCTAAGTGTTTGTTTTTTCTATAAACTTGTATTGTTCGACTGCAAATATGCCCGCATGTGGTGCGCTATGTTTTTGCAATGCACCATTTATGTGCGCTACTGATAATAGACTACAATCGCGTCAACATCGTCTAACTGGTCGACCAGGTCATTGAATTGGCGCGCAATTCGGTCCCGGGTACCGAGCGGGTCATTCTCTAACAAGGTGAGCGGTAATACCAGATCTATCGTTAGCTTTCCTTCCAGATAATGCAGGGTAATGTCCTTATCGCGAATCAGGCTGGCGCCCTCAATCCCCGACCAGGCGGCTTTTAACTGTTTGAGTGCATCCCGGCGCAGGGGTAAGTGCTTACTCGGGGCCACCACTTCATCGTCTTCCGGATCGATGTGCACCATGACATCACTGACTTCATCCACCTCTTTCATCACCCGTTCTCTTACCGACTCACTAATATGATGGCCTTCGGAGACACTCAGGTTGGGATTGACCTGGATGTGCACATCGACCAGCGCATCGCTTCCCATTCGCCGGGTACGTAATACATGCAATGACTTCACCCCGTGCACGCCCATGATGGTATCCCGAATCATGTCGACCCGCTCCGGATCGAGCCCGGTGTCGATGAGCTCTTTGACACTCTGAAACGCCAGGTCCCAGCCAATCTTGGCAATCATCACGCCGACGCCCACCGCGGCAATGGCATCCAGGTAATTCAGTCCCGCCATGCTACCCAGCACACCGATGACCACGATGATCGAAGAGATGGCATCAGTCCGTGAGTGCCAGGCATTGGCCTTGAGCATTTCCGAACGATACTTGCGCGCAATGCGCATGGAGTAGTGGTAGATGATCTCTTTTGAAATGACCGAAACCAGGGCAATGTACATGGCCATGATGGTTGGCTGTAACAGCCGCTCTTCATTAAACAGGCGATCGATGGCATCCAGGCTTAGCCCGATCGCAACGCCGATCAGGGCAACCCCAAGTAACACCGTCGCCAGGGTTTCGATACGACCATGCCCATAGGGATGTTCTGCATCGGCTTCGCGGTGAGAGTGCTTGGCGGCATATAAAACAATAATGTCCGTGGCCAGGTCCGACAGAGAATGAACCCCGTCGGCAATCAAGGCCTGGGAAGAGGCAAACCAGCCACCGATGATTTTTGCGATACCTAACAATAAATCAACCGCCGAACCAATCAACGTGACTTTACGTACTTCTTTATAACGTATCGTCCGCGGGTCACCTTCCGGTTGATGACTATGGCCGTGATGATGCCCCTGTTTATGCAGGTGACTATGCCCCATGACCCACCTCGATTAACACGATCACCTCGTCATCCTGTTGTTTTGTTTCGATCACCTGGTGCCCGTTTATCCTGCACCAGGCGGGAATATCATTGAGCGCACCCGGGTCAGTGCAAATCACGGTAAGCTGATCGCCCTCCTGTAATTCATTGACCTTGTCCTGGGTCCTGATCACGGGCATTGGGCATAGCATTCGGCGTGCATCCAGGCTATACGCGGTCAAACGTACCACTCCTCTTTTAACTGGTTTGGAGGTAACGGTTCGACATTGATCTGTTTTGTCGTGCCATCGGGAAACACGGCCATCAGCTCGACATGGTCTGCGCTTTTGCCCTGGCCAAAACGTGCGGTTAAACGTGCTGCCAGCTCAAGATCATCATCAGAGAGTTGCCCATCCACCAGCACCAGGGGTCCGGTATGGCTGGTACTGCGGATATAAGCGAATTGTTTTTTATAACCCTCCAGGTATTTGTTCTCCCCTTCTTCACGTCCCACGATCAATTTAAAGTTGGATCGCGGCCGAATATGCCGACCGACTTTTAGCAACATAATATCATCCAGATCATAATCACGGTCTGAGCGCGCCTGCCACATGTCGACTAACTTACGTGAATAGGTTTCATCGGTCAGAAAACAACACCCCCCGGCCGGTGTGGCATAATCCTTGATGTTATATTGTTTCGCCAGTTGCATTTGCGGTTTACGAGTGCGACCACTGAACGCAAACAACTGTTCCCGATCGATCCAGCCTTTCCGCTCCGGTAAGGTGGGTGGTAATTTCTTTGCACATAACGGCCTGACCAGTAAATCACCGGCACCGGATTGTTCCTGAACGATTGGCATGGTCTTGGCACGTTGTGATTTTGGTCGTTGACCAACCACTTCACCGGTAATAATGAAATCGAAGTCATGCTCCCTGATCCACTCCAGCGCCTGGCTGACCATAAAACATTTACAGTCCAGACAGGGATTCATATTGGCGCCATAGCCATGCTTGGGATTGAGCAATACATCTTTATAAGGCTCGATCACATCGACGATATGCAACTTGATCCCCAGCTGTTCCGCCACCCACAGGGCATTGTTGCGCTTGGGCTTTTGCTGGTCTTTTTTCCGAATCGCATGGGTATGCCCTTCGACACAGAAACCCGTGAAAAAGTTAATCCCCTCCACGTGGATACCCTGTTCCATGATAGCCCGGGTCGCCAGCATGGAATCGAGTCCGCCGGAAATCAGGGAAATGGCTTTGCGTTGTTTACTCATGCTAAATGATCGTGGTTGGGCTATGCTTTAAGTAGCCATACTGAATTTAAAGTATTTCGCGTGGAGACCGATTATACGTAAAACCACGATGACAGGGAAATGATAGAAGTCTGCCATAATCTACTGTCTTGACTGTAGCAGGCATTAATCCTTTACTAATCTTAATCTTATGGGTACTGCACCTGAACAAATCAAGTTCGCTGGCTTCAAATTGTGCCAGCGCTCGGGCTTCGATCAGCCGGCCATCGCCAAACGCCTGGCCCAGATGGACCTTGACGCATCCGACCAGGCAACGGGTGAACAGATTCGGCAACAGGTCATCTTACCCTTTCATCAACGCATCATGGATGCGTTTTATGAGTTTGTCTTTGCCCAGCCTGAGATGCGTCCGTTTATTGGTGCCGAGGTGAACCTGCAACGCCTCAAACAGACTCAGACCGAATATCTACTCAGCTTTGGGCTTGAATTCGATAAACCGGACTACTTTGAATATCGCCTGCGAGTTGGCGCAGCCCATGCACGGATCAATATGCCCATGCATCTTTACATCGCTGCTTATAGCACTATGCAGTGTCTGCTCCACCAGGCCCTACGGGACGCCCAACTACAGGATCCAAAACAGGAACTATTATGTCATCAACTGATCAACAAGATTATCTTTCTTGATATCTCATTGGCGATCGATGCCTATAACCTGTCAACCCTGAAAAATTTATCGAAGTCGGTAGAACAACTGGAAGAAGAAAAAGACGCACTGTCCAATCAGTTAATGCACGATACACTGACCGGGGCACTGAGCCGCGCCTATATCATGGATATTCTCAAGAAACACCTTTCCATTCGCCGCCAGTCACATCCAGAAAATATTTCTGTGGCCCTGTTTGATATCGATCATTTTAAAAAGATCAATGATACCTATGGCCACCCGGTTGGTGATGAGCTACTGATCAAATTTGTTAATACTATCAATTTTGCTATTCGTGGCCAGGACTATCTGGGCCGTTATGGTGGGGAAGAATTTCTGTTCATCATTGTCCACACGACCCCGGAGGATGCTTTGCATCTCGTCGAACGCATCCGCAGCTCGGTTGAGAATACGCTCTACAACATCCAGGGGCATGAGATTCGAATCACCGTGAGTGCCGGTTTAACCCATAGCATCCCGGGTGATGATACGACTGCCATTATTCAGCGTGCCGATGAAGCCTTATACACCGCAAAAAACGCGGGCCGGAATCAAACCGTAGAATCCAGTTAACACCGCAGTAGTAATAATCTCTTTTTAAGTTCGTCGCTAAATTCAGAACGCACTATTGCGTGTTGATATAAGGATATTTTTGTTCTTCCCCGGCTTCGCTATTCGTCTCTTCGCTGTTTGTCTCTTTGCTGGGCAACGTCTCTTCTGGCGGAGAGGTATCCGCTGCAGGCACATCTTGTTGCGCTGGCGAGCTGGCGGCCTGGTCGTTGTCTAATGGCGCCTCTTCATCAGGATCTTTGGGTCGTGGTGCTACACTGAATTTCTCTGTACACGTTATGTTTTTATAATACTGACCAATGTTGCGAATGCTCACACTATAGATACTCATATAGTCATCATTATACTTGTCACGAATCGTGTGTAAGGTGACTTCATGTGGCTTCGGCTTACATCGAATAAAAAAACTAAAACTGTTTTCCGGCAACAGGATGGTTTGTTTGCCCTCACGGTTTTCGACAAACTCATAAAAGCTCAGCGTACCATCGAGTTCTACCCCTTCCAGTTCCAGCTTGCCTGGAAAGGGATAACGGGGTTCATGGGAATATTTTTTTTCTCGATCAGGATAAGGGTTGTATTTACGCACGAACAGAGTAATTGACTCAACATATTCCTGCGGCTTGATGCTGGCCTTTTCTTCCTTGCTCATGAACTGGAATTCTTCCGGAGTCTTCTCCTGTTCCTGACAGCCATAACAACTCAAACCCAGCTCATCCCAGATCACAACCGTGCCGGCCGTATTATAGATCTCGCGGCTGGGCTTACCAAAGACTTTGATCAGTCTTTCCCGGCTATACGGGACTGGCACGGATTTACCTTTATAGACCAGGCGTTCGTCCTCTATCTTGATCAGCTCTTCAACCATGGGGGAACTATAGGGTTTTTCCGCAGCGACACTAAAAGCCGTGATCGTGAGCAGCCACAGGTAAAGCAGAATTTTCTGAGTCGTGATCAAAGACATAAGTCGTAATAATATTATCTGAATCTGAACACCAGTATAAACCAAATCAGTTCATTTGATATGCGAACAGTATGACAGATTTAAACGTACTAGGAGAAATATCAGGCTTCAGGGAGGTAATCTTTCAATGTGCTATATAAGACTTCCAGGTTGATCGGCTTGGTCATGTAGGCATCCATTCCGGCCTCTTTACATGCCTGTTCATCCTCGGCAAACACATTGGCGGTCAGGGCAATAATCACCTGGTGCATGCCTTCCGCTTCACGCGCACGAATCTGCTGGGTTGCCTCGAGCCCCCCCATCTGCGGCATCTGGATATCCATGATGATCGCATCGTAGTTTTTCTGTGCCCACATGCTGATCCCTTCTTCGCCATTTTTCGCCGCCTCCGTAACGAGGCCCAGCTTTTCCAGCATTCCTTCGAGCACCATCAGGTTGACAGGATTGTCTTCAACCAGCAGGACCCTACCGGAAAGTTGTTTTATCTTTACCACTTTATCAAGCATCGTTTAAATCATTCATTAGTGTTTGGTCCTGGTTTTAAAATCTACCAGCTTGCAGCAGCTGTCCAGACCCTCGTGACCTGTCCCGGAGAAAACCTGTTGCGCCTGTTTGCTTCTTGTGTCCTGCCACAATTCATAGGCAAGCAAAGGTTCAAGCTGACCTTGATGTTCATGCATGTTCCTGATGGCCAGCAGGGTATCCATCAGCGAAACGAATGAGCGGGACAGGTTGTGATACATGCCCGCCAGTGCCTGTTGCGTTAATTCCGATACCGTGTGGTAGGCAGTCTTACCCATGTTGACGTAATAACTGATCTTCACATTACGCCGTTTGGCATGATTGGGGAATAAGCCGGAGAACAATAAACATTGATCGCCCACCTCGCGCATCCGTGCCTGGCGTTCACTACCGAATGCCTGACAGCCATTCAGATATTCCAGGGCCACGATCTTTGAGACCATATCCGGTTGTTGCGTGTAACGCATTAAGGTAAGCACAAGATAACTCTCCAGTTCTTCATCCAGGCTTACCCCGTTGTATTCTTCGGCCTCTTTGACTAATTCATGCCATTGGGCAAAGGCCGTTTTTTCCATCTCGACTTCCGACATCGTCAACTCCATCTTTACAACATACACTTATATTATAGAAGCGTCCTGGAATCACAGGGACTTGAGAACCTGCCGCCTAAACCAGAACCCCTCTATTCCAAGCATTTCTGGTGCCAACCCCTTACAGGGCGGGATTTCGAGGGTATAATCCGCTGTTTTCCAGCCAGAATCAGCATTTTTGGGGCATATTTTGAGTCAGACACCACATACATTTCAGGACCTCATCCTGACACTTCAGCAATATTGGGCGGAACAGGGCTGCGTTATCCTGCAACCCTATGACAAGGAGGTCGGCGCCGGGACCTTCCATCCGGCGACGTTTTTACGCTCGATTGGTCCGGAGCCGTGGTCTGCGGCCTATGTTCAGCCCTGCCGACGCCCCACCGATGGACGCTATGGCGAGAACCCGAACCGACTGCAGCACTATTACCAGTTCCAGGTCGTGATAAAACCATCACCCCTGAATCTCCAGGAGTTATATCTGAATTCCTTGCGTATGCTGGGCATCGATCCCCTGGTCCACGATATCCGCTTTGTGGAAGACAACTGGGAGTCGCCCACGCTTGGTGCCTGGGGATTGGGCTGGGAAGTCTGGCTCAACGGGATGGAAGTCACCCAGTTTACCTATTTTCAACAAGTGGGCGGACTGGACTGTAAACCCGTGACCGGCGAAATAACTTACGGCCTGGAGCGCATCGCTATGTATTTACAGGCTAAAGAGAGTCTGTTTGATCTGGTCTGGACCGATGGCCCGCTGGGCACCGTCACCTATGGTGATGTGTTTCATCAAAATGAAGTCGAGCAATCCACTTATAACTTTGAAAAGGCGAATACTGACTTGCTATTCAAGGAATTTGATAACAGTGAGGCAGAAAGCCAGTTGTTGATCGACAGTAACTTACCCTTGCCTGCTTATGACCAGGTCATGAAGGCCTCGCACGCGTTTAACTTGCTGGACGCACGGCATGCCATATCCGTTACCGAACGCCAACACTATATATTGAGAATCCGTAACCTGGCGCGCGGTGTTGCCGAAGCCTTTTACGCGTCACGCGAGGCACTCGGCTTTCCCATGGCTAACAGTGATGCTAGCAAACAGGCAACGGGAGGCAAGCTATGAGTAAGACCCGTGACCTGCTAATTGAAATCGGTACCGAAGAACTGCCGCCTACGGCACTCCTAAAACTGGCCAACGCCTTCAAACAAAACATGGAAGCAGAGTTAAACCAGGCCGAATTAAACTTCAGCGATATCCAGCCATATGCGACCCCACGTCGCCTGGCCTTGATCGTGAAAGATCTTGATGAACAGCAGGCAGATAAAACTATCGATCGACGGGGTCCGGCACTTCAGGCGGCCTTTGACGACAACGGTGAGCCCACCAAGGCTGCGCTGGGCTTTGCCAAATCCTGTGGTATCGACATTAATGACGTGGAAAAGATCGAAAACGAAAAGGGTGCCTGGCTGTATTATCAAATTACTCAAACCGGCCAGGAAACCCGGGCGCTGATCGGTGACATGGTCAATACGGCCCTGCACAAGTTACCGATCCCGAAAAAGATGCGCTGGGCTGACTCCGAGGCCCAGTTTGTACGTCCGGTCCACTGGAGTGTCCTGTTGTTTGGCAAAGAAGCGATTGAAGCAGAAATTTTAAGTGTTACCAGTGGCCAGGTAACTTATGGACACCGCTTTCATGCCCCTGATGCAATTAAATTAAAACAACCTGGCGATTATGTTGCAAAGCTCAATGACAAGGGTAAAGTCATTGTTGATTTCGAACAACGCAAACAATCCATTGTTCAGCAAATCCATAAACTGGCCAGCGAAAAAAATGCCAAGGCCGTGATCGATGAGGCATTGTTAGATGAAGTGACCTCGATGGTTGAATGGCCCGTTGCCATTTTAGGTAATTTCGAAAAGCGTTTTCTCGATGTTCCCCAAGAAGCCTTGATCTCAACCATGTCCGCCAATCAAAAGTATTTTCACCTGGTAGATCGACAAGGTAAATTACTTGCCCATTTTATTACGATTGCCAACATTCAAAGTAAAGATGAAACCAAGGTTATCGAAGGTAACGAACGGGTTATCCGTCCACGCTTTGCCGATGCTGAATTTTTCTGGAACCAGGATCGCAAACAGTCACTGGCAAGCCATGTTGAATCAACAAAGAACGTGGTCTTTCATAAACAAATCGGCAGTCTTTATGATAAGACACAACGCACCGAACAATTGGCTACCCGCATTGCTGAACTGATCGAAGCCGACCCGTTGAAGGCCGCCCGCACCGCGGCGCTTTCCAAGTGCGACCTGATGACAGAGATGGTCTATGAGTTTCCAGAGTTGCAGGGCATTATGGGCCGCTATTATGCCGAACATGATAACGAACCGCGTGAAGTAGCACAGGCGATAGATGAACACTACATGCCGCGCTTTGCCGGTGATGAACTTCCCCAAACCAAAACCGGCCAGGCGGTGGCGCTGGCGGATCGCCTGGACACCTTGCTGGGCATTATTGCCGCGGGTCAGATCCCCAGCGGTGATAAGGACCCTTACGCACTACGCCGAGCCGCACTGGGCGTATTGCGGATTATGATCGAGGAAAACCTCTCCCTGGATCTGGAGATGTTACTCAGTCACCATGCCAACTGCATGCCGGCTGATCTGAAGGCTGGCGAAGCCGTGGCGAGTACCATCGACTTTATCCTCGAGCGCCTCAAAACATACTATATAAATAAGAATGTCAAAGTCGATGTCTTCGACGCAGTGATGTCGCAACGCCCAACGCAACCGAATGATTTCGATGCACGCATCCAGGCCGTGGCCGAATTTCAAACTGAGCCAGCCGCCGAGAGCCTGGCCGCGGCAAATAAACGTATTTCCAATATCCTGAAAAAGTCCGACGATACGATTCCGGATCGGATCGACCCGGCGCTGTTGAGTGAAGAGGCGGAAAACAGGCTGGCCAACCAGGTCATTGACCTGGCCACCCAGGTCCAACCCCTGATCGCGGCACGTGATTATACGGCTATATTACGTATGCTGGCTGCGCTGAAAGACAATGTCGATAATTTCTTCGATCACGTCATGGTCAATGTTGATGATTCCCGACTCCGGCAAAATCGCCTGGCTCTGTTAAACCAGTTACGCAACTTGTTCCTGGATGTTGCCGACATCTCCAAACTCCAGGCCGCCAACTGAGGACAACTTAATCATGTCACTGACTGATAACCAAGACTCCTACCAGGCCATGCTTGATGCCGTGCAGGCATTTCATGACAAACACGATTTTAAGAATACCGGCGGTGAGGAATTGCTGTATCGCATCGCGCTGATGACCGAAGAACTGGGTGAAGTCTCCGAGTGTGTCACCAAGGGTAAACCGCTGGACGAACTGGCCGAAGAGGTCGCCGACCTGTACATCCTCATCCTCGGCACGGCCATTTCCGCTGACTTTGATCTGAAGGATGCCTTCTGGAAAAAGATGGACAAGCTGATGCAGCGTGATGCCAAAATGATTGATGGCCGGATTCGTGTCTCAGAGTTCCGGGAAAAGTAATGCAGCTGATCATCCTTGATAGAGATGGCGTCATCAATGAAGATTCCGATGACTATATCAAATCCCCGGATGAGTTCGTTCCGATCCCTGGCTCCCTGGAAGCCATTTCACGCCTCACCCATGCAGGTTATACGGTCATGGTCGCCACCAATCAATCTGGCCTGGCCCGCGGTTTATTCAGCATCGAAGATTTAAATAACATGCATGACAAGTTACGTCGTTTATTAAGTGCCTCTGGAGGCCATATCAGTGGCATCCTGTTTTGTCCCCATGGCCCGGATGATGGCTGTGATTGTCGCAAACCCAAACCCGGCATGCTTCAGGAAATCGCCCAGCGCCTCGGTACTTCTCTAGAAGGGGTCCCCGCCGTGGGTGATTCCCTGCGTGATCTGCAGGCGGCATTAGCTGTCGGTGCTCAGCCCATTTTAGTCAAAACCGGTAAAGGACTAAGCACGCTGCAGGCTATCGACCGTCAGGCAAACCAACCTGAATTAGCTTCCATCCCTGTTTATGATAATCTTGCTGATTACGTAGAGCAGCTTCTTAAGCAATAAACTGGAGCAAACAATCATAACAATGCATTTTCTGGCTTCTGTTGTCTTTAGCGTTTACCTGATGATTGCCACCGTGATCACTGCCAGCATTGCAATCGTTTTATTCCCGTTTCCCTATCAATACCGATATTTTTTTATCAATCTTTATGCAACCTCGGTCGTCAATGCCCTGAGTCTCATCTGCGGTGTCAAATATCATGTCGAAGGGAAAGAAAATATTCCTGAAGAACCGGTGATTATCTTCTGTAAACACCAGTCCACCTGGGAAACATTTGTCCTGCAGGTGATATTTCACAAGATCAGTTTTGTGTTCAAACACGAACTGTTTTTTATTCCCTTCTTTGGCTGGGGCCTTGCGGCGATGAAGCCTATCGCCATTAAACGCGGCTCGGGCAAAAAGGCGGTCAGACAACTGGTCAGCGGTGGGACTAAACGCCTGCAGGAAGGCATCTCCGTGGTGATCTTTCCGGAGGGGACCCGCACCCGGGCAAGCGGCCCGGGTCGTTATCGAATTGGTGGTGCGGTTCTGGCTGCCGAGAGTGGTTACCCGGTCATTCCGGTGGCACACCACGCAGGCGAACTGTGGCCACGTAAGGGGTTTGTGAAAAAACCGGGTAAGGTCACGGTACGCATTGGTCCCAAAATCCATACCCAGGGCAAAACCCCTGAACAGATTCTCGAGGCAGCGAAACAATGGATCGAGGCGCAGATGCCAGAGATCAGCGTCGGTCCCTATCAGTCAAAATAGCTAACCTATTGATATTTAATAATTAACTCTGTCTTATTAACCTTGCCAGGTATGATATGCTTAAAAAGTAATCTGGGGAGGTTATTTATGTACTGTGATACGCAACTTATCGGTCCCGACACGGATCTGGAACAATTCGTTTCTGAGTTGAAAATGCCGTGGAAG
>JASFLV010000030.1:0-13650 GCA_050117915.1 Thioalkalispiraceae bacterium
CAAAACCAATACATTTCTGAACTTGCAATACAAGGTCGTCGGCAAAGGCGCCGTACGGCTGAACGCATCCGAATTAATCGTGAATGCAAATGGATACAGTTACCAGGGAAATCACGTACCAGCCACTCATAAACCATGGCACATTGTTGATCCAATGGCAGAGTGGCTGGTAACTCACGGGTTAAAGGGTGTGTTCACATTTACCCTGGCAATTACACAAACACCCTCAGGTCTTCGCTTCCCAGTCCTTGAATGTGTACCAGGTTTTAACGATGATGCTTACCCTGGCCTGATAGCAGAAAAACTCAATATCAAGGAGTGGAGTACGCGGGGTTTCGCTACTAAATATCGCCATCTGGATAAAATTGATCTGCGAGATATCGAATATGACCATCAAACAGGTGAAGGCGCCGTGTTGGTTAACTGGGGAACCGTGTTAAATGGTCATATTGAAATACTTCTCGCAGGATCGAGTGAATATCAGGAGGCATTGGCAATCGAGTTACAAGCGCGACTTTGATACAATATAATGCGTTAGCCTGCTCTCTTTTTGCAACACCCTGAAGTGCGTGCACCAAGTTTATTAATATAAATAACCTGGGCGAATGGTGTGTAATAAAGAGCATGCGAACGAGGCAAGAAAACTGGTCTCAAAAACTAAGTCTTTATCTGGAATTGTATAACTTCAAAGCATATTTATTGAAAGGCAGATTATCTTCGCCCTGCCTTCATCTTTGATTAGTATTTGTTGGCAGTATTATTTTGTCTGCAAACCATGTCGATATTTATGATCAGAACCAATACGTTCATATTCTGCGATTACCTGTGCACCTAACAATAGAATAATCGCGGCCGCCTCCAGACTAATCAGGATAACTATCGTTGCAGTAAACGCACCGTAGATGACATTGACCAGCGACAAGGTAGAAAAATACCAGACCAGGATATGTCGAGTAATTTCCCATAAAACCGCAGCTGTTACCCCACCAATCAATGCATGTTGCAGTGAGAGACGACCAACTGGCATCACAAGATACAATGAAGTCAGCAATACTATTTCCCCTACCACACCCAGCACGTAGATAAAAATATTCTCAAGCAGCCCTTTTGTCCATTCGAAACCATGCAGATAACCACTGACCATACTTACGATTAACAGGCCTAACGCCAACAACAGGATATAGACATAAGGAATGATTGCAGATACTAAAAATCGGCGTCGCTTGACCAAAACACGATGAAAAAATATGACAGACATGGCATTTTCCAGAGCAGTAAAAGCAAAAGAACTAAAGAAAAGTAAAAGTAGAAAGCCGATCACACCTATCAATTGCCAGTTTTGCAGAAAAATGTTGACCTGGTGTAGAACTGCATCAGTTTGACCGGGTGTGACAATCACCAGGTATTCACGCAACACATTAAGCAATTCGTCAGGTTGCTTGAACTGGGTTAACACTACGAGAATCAGGGCCAGCATAGGGATAATCGATAACAAGGTATAGTAGGCGATGGCTCCGGATAATAAGAATCCCTGGTTGGCACGAAATCCATTGAAGACCTGCAGGATAAACTGTAGCGGCTCATCCAGAACATGACGGGCACGTGAAGAAAGCATAATCGTTACTCTACTTATGTATCAATTGACATACAGCAGTGTAGTTTAACGTGCTTTAAAACTATCTTACAGTACCTGGAGAAACTTTATCTGAACAATTATTTGAATTAGCGTTAAACGCCATAGCTATTAATCACCGAGAAGGTACGTTGTAGCAATAGGGCATCATTACTGGCGCGATGACGTCTAAATTGGGCATGGTCTATTAGGGTCTGCTTGACCTGTGTCCAGGCATCCAATTGTAACTCACTCAGCAGATAAGTCAGTGCCTCAACCCTGAAGCGCAAAGGTATTTTTGCAAACACAAACAGTAAATTCAACCAGCTCTGATCGTAGGACCATGCATCGCTATAAACTGTTTTACCCTCTAGCAGTTGATTAAGAATAAGAGCCACTTCTTCGACCGACCGGCCATGCTTGATTAATGTATCACGTGAAATCCCATGTAATGCCTCGCTATCCGGATTCCAGTGTACCCAACCGGGTTCAGGTTTGATTAGATAACAATGCGTCGTACCATCTTCCAGCGCCAGCCCGACTTCGATTGGGTAGCTATTAAATCCAAAACCGGAAGCCTCTAGATCGATGATAACCGGCAGGGTTTCTTGATATTGTGTTTGTGCGGACATGCCGAATCCTTTGCCACAATGGTAGTCAATTACAATCAAGGACTATGCCAAGTACTATACATTATAGATAACTTACTGTTTTCAGAATTAATTGTTGTCAGCCAGCAGACATAATTCTGTTGTGGCTATGGTTAGAACGCACTGTATTAGTGCCAAACAATCAGGATTGAACACTATAAATAAGTTCTAAGCTATGTTGCTCAGCGGGTTCAATTGTCACGGAATTATCTGCAGCATTGGCTGTTTCGACACAGAGCATATGCAAATAACCGTCTTTGCCTAAGTCTCCCATTTTTGCTGCCACCTCTTGCCACGGATTCCAGACAACGGTAGATAAACTACCGGTTTTGTTGATCACAATTTTACGTGTTTGAGTATCGATCACGACTGCCTCATTTGTATCCAGATAAACCCGATCTGTTTCCGCTTCGATTATTACCGGTCCAGTCTGGAGCTTGCGGGTAAAATTATCTGTTTTATCGAGATAGGACTTACCTTCAAGACCTGTGACGGTTGTCCGGGTCACATCCTGAACATCGAAATAGGTATGTAGCGCTTCACTAAGGATAAACGCTTGCTCGCTTTCGTTATGAGTTATGAGCTCAAGCGTGAGTGTTTGGCCGATGGTCACATGATATTCCAGTATCGTGTTATACGGCCACATCGCTGTGAGATGATTGTCTAATTTGCTGGTATCCAAGGTAAAACTTATCGTGGTTTCCCCGCTGGGCAAATCACGGGTAGCAGATACCTGCCAAAAGACGGTTCGTGCAAAGCCGTGTGCAGGAAAATCTTCTCGGTGTTGATGATTCCCAAACCAGGGCCAGCAAATCGGAATGCCGCCCCGGATTGACTTGCCAGGAGCAAACGTTGCCTCCTCCGAGACCCAGATAACTTCATCCTCGTCGGCCGGGATCCAGCTTAATACATAGGCTCCCTGGATACTGAGTTCTGCTTGTCCCAGCTGGTTTTTTACTTTTATTCTAGGGATATTGCCGGGTCCGGGAACAAAGCAGAGTGATTGGTTATCCGTTTCAATAGCGAACCTACTATTTAGCTTTTCAATATCCAGATTACTTCGATTAGCGCTTGTCATCTGTTTGTCACATTGTTATTGGTTAATACCAGCATACTACTGCAAGAAAGTTTCATTTGTACGCATTTTATTAAATTCAAATAAGCGATCATATTTTTGTCATAGTTCTCTGTTAGTGTTATGCCAAATTTAGTGCAGGCATATCTGATCGTCACCATATTGGTGCATGTAATACTCTAGTGTTTTCGAGAAGATCTAGCTAACCTGTTGATATTTTAGACATCAGATTCTCTGGCATAATTGATGCTTTGTTGTAGAGAGAATGAATCCAAACCGTAATGGGGAGGGAATGACATGCTGGGATTTATCTACGGACTGATAAGAGGTTTCGAACAGGAGCACGGGGTTCAACCGAATTTGCTGTACCTGAACCGCATGCACATGGAGCACTTGAAAGCTGCTTTTGATGAAAAATACACCCTGGGCCAGATTATGGATATGCTGGAAATGGAGATGATTATCGATCCTGAGATCATGCATCCCCATGTCGCCTGGACGCAGTCGGCACATCGTAAAGCATCATAATTAACAACTCACCAGGTGGGCTGTTACCCACCTGTATTGAGTTGTTGACCTTTCATCATCCCTCCAGGTTAGGCAGGGTTACCATATATTTTCTTACGATCCAGCTTCTTTTCAAATGGCAATTTGTTCTTTTGCCATCCTTTATAGCCATCAACAACTGAATAAACGTTCTTATAGCCTGCTTTGGCTAACGCATTCACCGCCTTTGCTGCACGTTTACCCGATCCACAGATAAGAATAATCCGATCATCCTTGCTTAATCCTTTGGCGTTCAATCTTGCAGCGACATCTTTCTTATAATCAGGATTAGAGACGAGTTTAAACTTGCTTTTCTTTTTATCCCACTTGCTTGTGTCGATAAATTTGAATGCCACATTGTAGTCGACCCCGGCAGGCATACCAACGGTATGGATCTCAACAGGATCACGAATATCCAGAAATAATGCCTTATTACCCTGGCTACTCATATAAGCATGAACTTCATTGGAACTCATGTAGAGGCCTAATGAATTTTGTTTATTTTTGGCCACCTTACTGGTATCTACTGCGATGGCATTGGACAACAGCAGTGTATTAAGAAATACAAATACCATTACTGTAAGTAGTTTTTTGGGCATCATCAGAAACCTCCTCTGGCTATGATTTTGGTTAATGATATTACCAACCCATATTTCGAAAAATGATCGAAATCAATCAGCACCGAGTAATGACGACTATCATGAATAGTTAGTACAGAAGGGAGATGTCACTTATCGCACAGGACCAGAATCAGCGTCTTCGTCCCTTGCGCTTCTCTTCAAATTTTACCTTGATTATTTGACCTTCAAACGTTTTCCCATTGAGTTCAGCGATCGCCTGACGGGCCTCGTGCCCTTCCATTTCAAGAAAACCGAACCCTTTGCATTTACCAGAAAACAAGTCTGTTACGAGCTCGATAGAACGTACTGTGCCGACTGAACTGAAAAACTCTGTTAACGATTCTTCCGTGGTATCAGGTGGCAAACTACCAACGAATAGCTTTTTCACTATAAAATTTCCTCTCTAAAAAAAGAAAAACCCCGCGATCACTCGCGGGGTTTTTTATTCATATCGTGTGATTCCGATATCAGGCTTGAACTTTTGAAGCCTGTGGTCCTTTAGGTCCATCTTCCACTTCGAAAGTGACTTGTTGGCCTTCAGCCAGGGTACGGAAACCTTCACTGGCGATTGCAGAGAAATGTACAAATACATCCTTGCTGCCATCTTCCGGAGTGATGAAACCAAAGCCCTTGGACTCGTTAAACCATTTAACGGTACCTGTTGTCATATGAATTACCTCTAATGTAATGTTTAATAAAAGTGTTACAAATCTTGCAAGGTAATTAACAGGAGAACAAACAAAGTGACTACTGACAAGAACCAGGATCGAAAATGTAGCAAAAGGAAGTGTACCCTGTTTTACGAGGAGAAACACTAACTATTTCATATATTAAGTGCTAATTTCCCATTTACAAGGCCATTTGACTAAAATAATAGCTAAATACACATAAAAAAAGCATCTATGGCGTGCAAAACCTGTTATACTGGGCGCCATATAAATAGAGGCACTCTTCAGTCAGTGTCACCTTCGTGGTTTCCCTACAAGTTCCCTCGAATAAGATTAGAAATGTTCCCTCCTGGACTGTCTCAAGCTAAGGCCTGGGCAGGCGGTAACCTAAACCCTTAAAGGGAAAACACCTCATGTCATTTGATTCGCTCGGCTTATCAGCCGAATTGTTGCGTGCTATCAGCGAAAAAGGCTATAGCCAGCCTACCCCTATTCAACAACAAGCCATTCCGGAAATTCTCCAGGGCCACGATATTCTTGCTGGCGCCCAGACCGGAACCGGTAAAACTGCTGGTTTTACCCTGCCCTTGTTACAACATTTAAATCAGGGTAAAGAAAGCCAGCAGCGCCGCCCTCGCGCCCTGATTCTGACCCCCACCCGCGAACTGGCCGCTCAGGTTAGAGATAGCGTAAAAGACTATTCCAAATACCTGCGTCTCAAATCAACCGCCGTCTTTGGTGGGGTCAGCATTAACCCGCAAACAAAAACCTTGCGTAAAGGCGTCGATATCCTGGTCGCCACGCCTGGCCGATTACTGGATCATCTCCGCCAGAATAATGTCGACTTGTCGGCCATTGAAATTCTGGTTCTCGACGAAGCAGATCGTATGCTGGACATGGGTTTCATCAATGATATTCGTAAGATCATCGAGCTGTTGCCGACAAAACGTCAAAACCTGCTGTTTTCAGCCACCTATTCAAAAGAAATCAAAAAGCTGGCTGACACCTTGTTGCAAAAGCCGGTAATGATTGAGGTTGCACAGCGAAATACCACAGCAGAACGTGTTGTCCAGCTCGTTCACCCGGTTGATCGGGTGCGCAAGCGTGAACTGCTATCCTGGTTGATTGGCTCTAAAAACTGGCAACAGGTATTGGTGTTTACTCGTACCAAACATGGTGCAGATAAATTAGCCAAACAATTGCAACAGGATGGAATACGCTCTACCGCGATTCATGGTAATAAAAGCCAGGCTGCTCGCAGCCGTGCGCTGGATGAATTCAAATCCGGTAAGGCCCGTGTATTGGTCGCGACCGATGTGGCCGCGCGAGGTCTGGATATCGTTCAGCTCCCGCATGTGGTCAATTTTGATCTGCCCGAGGTTGCTGAAGACTATGTCCACCGGATTGGACGTACCGGACGTGCCGGTAACGAAGGTGTCGCTGTTTCACTGGTTTGTGTCGATGAACATAAGCTTCTGAAAGGCATTGAACGTCTGCTGACACGAAAAATTCAAAAAGAAACCATAGTCGGTTACGAACCCGATCCTAAAATCAAAGCAGAGCCGATCCATAAAGGCCGGAACAACAATTCCAGCCGACCGAAACAAAAACAGCAGAAAAGAAATCCCAGCCGAAAAGTGGTCAATAAATCGGCAAACCAGAACAAGCAACGCGGCAATCGTGCCCGGGTTGCTGCTTAAAAACCAGACAGAGGAGCCGATAAACATGAATACAGACCCAGAAGAGACGACGGCGTCGAAATTTAGTTTGGAGAGTGTTGAGGAAACTTCGCCTCCCGCCGGCGCGGCGGCAGGTAAGTGGTACAGCTATATCATTGGCCGTGGTAGCTCGCTAATTAAAGGCAAAAAACCCGGAACCTTGAGCGCAGTCACAGAGCATGCCGAGGGTATTGTCGAAGATTTAAATTCTCGCGCAAACCGGCATGGCTCAATCTATGTTTCACGCCGAAATAAGTAACTGTGAAACAACGAACAGCTTGAAAAGCTATAAAGAGACTCTATATTATAGATACTAAGTTAAAACGGAATATTTTATGAATATATTAATCGATGGATTATTAAATCTATCCATGTGGGGTTACATCGGCATCACACTTTTGCTAACCCATATCACCATTGCCGCAGTCACCATCTTTTTACACCGCACTCAGTCGCATAACGCACTCACCCTTCATCCGATTATTAGTCACTTCTTCCGTTTCTGGTTATGGATGACAACCGGCATGGTTACCAAACAATGGGTCGCCATTCACCGAAAACATCATGTCAAATGCGAAACGGATGAGGACCCGCATAGCCCACAAAAACGCGGCATTATGAAAGTGCTGTTTGAAGGTGCCGAGTTATATCGACAGGAAGCAAATAATAGCGAGACCCTGGCAAAATATGGTCAGGGTACGCCTGATGACTGGATAGAGCGTAACCTCTACAGTCGTTTTCCCTATCTTGGTATCAGCATCCTGCTGCCACTGAATATCGCCCTGTTTGGTGTCATCGGAATCACCATTTACGCGATTCAAATGATCTGGATTCCGTTTTGGGCTGCAGGTGTTATAAATGGCATCGGCCACTTCTGGGGTTATCGTAACTTTGAATCTTCAGATGCCTCACGTAATATCGTCCCCTGGGGTATTTTGATAGGCGGTGAAGAATTACATAATAATCATCACAGCTATGCTGCATCTGCCCGACTCTCAAACAAATGGTGGGAATTTGATATTGGCTGGTTATATATTCGAATTTTGGATTTTTTCAAACTGGCAAAAGTAAAAAAAGTTGCGCCAAAAGCTAAAATCAATACCAATAAACAAAGTATTGATATTGAGACGGTACGCGCCGTGATACGAAATCGTTTTCATATCCTCAAACTTTATGCCCGAAAAGTTACCAAGCCAATGCTTAAGCAACAGCTACGTAACAGTGAACTTGCTTATCGTAAGTTACTCCGCCGCGCCAGCAAGTTATTAATGCGTGAAGATATTGTTTTAGACAGTGAGAAACGCCAAAAGCTAGATACAGCACTCAGCCAAAGCCATACACTACAGACAGTTTATCATTTCAAGCAACAACTCAAGGATATCTGGTCAAAAACTTCTAACGACCAGATGCGTCGTGTACAGCGCCTTCAGGCCTGGTGTGCCGAAGCCGAAAAAAGTGGAATCCAGGCACTACAGGATTTTGCGCTTTATCTGCGTGGTTACACCCTGCAAGCCCGTTAATTCTCTAAGCACCCCTTTGTTTAATCTGCTATTTGGTAAAGGCTAACCTTTACCAGATACAGATTAAGCACGTATTTATTTTAATTCAGCAAAAACTGCTGAAATCAAAGCTTTATTATTTTAAAAATCACAGGAGATTAAGTTTATGGCAAAAGAAGAACTTATTGAAATGGATGGCCACGTAACTGAGGTCTTACCGGACTCACGGTATCGGGTCGAGCTGGAAAACGGTTATAAGGTTTTTGCCTACACAGCGGGTAAAATGCGCAAGTTTCGTATCCGTGTGGTCGCAGGCGATAAAGTCAAAATTGAATTATCACCCTATGACCTGGAAAAAGGTCGTATCAGCTTTCGTTACCGGGACGCGTAATCTATCTATCCAGCCATGGTCACAATCGTCTAATTATTTGATTCCCTGGCCTTAGATGATCCTGGAAGACGTGAAGAGTCCTCTACCAGTCGCATCGGCGCAACGAGTTGACCGGAACGCATATGACTGGCGAGGGTCTCCGCCTCTTCCATACTGTTCAATCCAGTAATCATAAAGCGTTTGCTAAACACTCCCTGAATCCTCGCAACAGAAATGACCCTTTCATACCGGTCAAGCTGTGATTTTATATGGCTGAACTTACGCCGGACCAATACGGCAGCCATTTCTTTACCTATATTTTCACGTGTCGTCTTTTCCATCTGATTGGCTCCAACCGCATCCAGGGCAACCATTAACGCACGCCGGGGACTAAGGCACACTAACGTTCGTTTGCTGCATATGAAATAATACAGGAGGCGAATCATCGCGGAACTGGCTATGTAATATCCCCGGGGTCATTTGTTCATGAGCCGAACAGGCACCGTTGTGCACATTCGTCAGTCCATCATAACGTAACACTTCAACAAAGCCATCTATGTTTGCCAGGAGACTCGCATTATTGAAATTATCGAATTGATAAACACGACAACCGTCATAAGCAGACTCAGCCACATCCCTGACAGGCGTGACGATTAAATAATGGGTGCTACCCTGTCTGCTTATTTCAGCAGCTGAATAGTTCCGATAGCCAATCTTGCTGGCGTCTGCCGGGGACAGAATCCGTCCTTTATAGGTCCAGTTATTGGCCTGGGTCATATCACAGGGATCGTCACAACTAAACATTACTACATAGGCGTCAACACTGGTACCGTTAAGGTACTGACAATTAATTACCAAATGTAATCCCGTAGTGTCTGCAAATAATCCCGGCTCACCCCAGGTACAGAGATCGAGTTCATTGGGATCAGCGCCCACCATGCTATTACTAATATCCGTATTCAAGGCAATCTGTGCAGGTCCGGCAATCGGTGAATAGGCAGGTGCACCACTGGACTCCCCGGCAGCCTGAATATAAATCCCCCCAAACAGCTTCACTGGTGACACCGTCGCCAGCTCCATGGGCGTCGCGGCCATTTTCATCGCAATCCAGGCATAGTCGACAAAATATGACGTCCCATTGGCCTTCAGATATTGATGCCAGATGATCTTCCAGCGCTGGTTTACCGGTGCATTCGCATCGTATACCAGCGACGAGGTCTCGCTTTGCCAGGTTCCGTGGCTGGCAGCCGGTATATCCAGGGCCGGATTAACCGAGGGTAACGGCCCAACCGTTACATCGCTAAATTCACTCACCGTCACACCGGCATCCGTCCAGCTCTGACCCTCATCATCAGAATAAGCCAGGCGTATCCCAACCCCAAAATGCTGGTCCGTGTTGAAGTAAATAGAGGGTTCTACATATGAATAGCTCATCCACAGGCGCATAGTATTCGGGTCGTAAGCCACAGATGGATCAAAGATACCGATACTCCCCACACCACTGAAGGTGATTTCGGTTGCCGGTGGCTTCGTATCAGCAGGCGCACTAGGGCTATTGCTACTGCATGCTGTTAGCACATTCCAGGAGAAGGCCAGTATCAGCAGCATCCGACTAAAACCCATTGTTTTTTCCATCAATCATTCTCGTTCAGATTCTATTCATCTAGCATGCCTATAGTATAAGCAACATGTCAGGTAAAGATGTGTCTGGCTTAATATGAAATGTAACAAAATATTTCTGTGAGCAACCCAGGAACCAATTAGTTAATCATCTGCCAAAATAATAGAAATTAACTCGGTTGGACTGTCGCTTTCGTAATATAGATAGTTACTGGGCATAACCAGTGAGGAAAAGATCATGGCTGCGTATCATATCAATTGGAAAACAGTATTAGTCAGCTTTTGCATAATAGGCCTGGCACAAACCAGTTATGCAGCTGAGGCCATGCGTTATGATGGTAACCCGCATAAGAGTCAGCGGGCTAAGCAACAAGCGCCAAGCTCTTCGTTAAAATACCGCCACGCCCAACCTTCACATCAACAGGCCCAACAGGAGGCGCCTGTCTATAAACCGCCTCAACCCAAACCTCATGAACGTGGGTCATGGGAAAAACGCAGTCATAAAAAAGAGCAGCGCACAGAGCGTGATCGTCATACGGACAAACAGCGCCGTTCAGAGCATCGCACGGATCGCGACCGGCGTAGTGACAGAGAGCGCCGCTCGGAACATCGTACGGATCGCGACCGGCATAGCGACAGAGAGCGCCGCTCGGAACATCGTACGGATCGCGACCGGCGTAGCGACAGAGAGCGCCGCTCGGAGCATCGTACGGATCGCGATCGGAACCAGCCTCGCCAGCATGACCGGACACGTCATGATCGTATAGAACGTTCACCCCGGCATTCAGGTCCTCAGCGAACAGAACGTCATGCAGGTCATGTGCACCATGATCGTAAGGCCCGTATCGTACGTAGATCCCATGATCGCCATTATAGAAGTTACCGCACAGCGAAAAAACATCGACATCTTCATCACTATCGTCGACACGAGACCTATCATTACCATACCCATTACCTTGCCCCGATCCGGCATCACTATCATCGACATGGCTTGCGGGTCCGCCTATTACCCAGAGCACATATCACGATCTTTGTGCATGGTCTCCCCTATTTCTACTTTGGAGGTGTGTTCTATCGTCACTATCATGATGGCTATATCGTGGTACGTGCTCCAATCGGCGCTTACGTAGACGTCTTACCGGTTGGCTTCATATCATTCTATCTTGGTGGCCGTTACTATTATTATGTCAATGACACCTACTATATTTATGATGACACGCTCAACTCCTATCTGGTCGTCACCAAGCCTGTCGGTGCAGAGCAGGCTATTGAAGAAGCCACGGAAGGAAGATTATTTGTCTATCCTAATGAAGGACAAAGCGAAGAACAACAGGCCGCGGACCGCTATGAATGTCACCGCTGGGCAGTGCACCAGACGGGGGTCGATCCCAGTTTAGTGGAAGAAAACGAAGAGATTACCGTCGATGAAGAACGCGATTACAAACGTGCCCTCAGCGCTTGCCTTGAAGGCCGTGGTTATACCGTCAAATAGACATATATTTAATTGATTAAATTAAAGAGTGATAAAATGATTGGCAGTACTTATTTGACGAGTATCAGGCGACACCTTTTAAAATAACAGGAGTATGCCGATCAGGCTCGCGTTTACTGGATCTCAGTAATAAAGAGGAGGCCTTCATCGCCGAGGGTACCTGAAATCCCATCAGTTCAAGAGCCGTCGGCGCCACATTGGCCAGACCGCCATTACATGACAACTGCCAGTTCATTTCATCCATTATCATGCAGGGTACAGGATAGGTTGTGTGTTGTGTATGTGGCTCACCGGTTAGGGGATCCACCAGTTCTTCACAGTTCCCATGATCGGCAGTGAGAATAACTGAATAGCCCGCTGTCTCCGCAGCATCCAGGACTCGTCCGACTTCCTCGTCCAGGGTTTTAACCGCGCTGAGCACTGCGTGCCGCTTGGCGGTATGACCGACCATGTCTCCATTGGCAAAGTTGACGATCATAAATCCATAGCGGCCATAACTGATTGCCTTGATGACTGCATCTGCCACTTCGTGGGCACTCATCTGCGGTTTTTGATCATAAGTAGCAACATTGGGAGAAGGAATTAATAATTGATGCTCGCCACTGTGTGGCTCAGCGCGGCCACCATTGAAAAAATACGTCACATGCGCATACTTCTCAGTTTCGGCACAGTGAAATTGCGATAAGCCCATGGTGCTAATGACCTGGGCCAATGTCACCTCAGGACGTTCTGGTTCAAACAAGTAAGCAAGGTTAGCTGCTCGGTTATATGGCATCATACAGGTCACTTCAGCAAGCGGTGCATTGCCACGGTCAAAGCCGATAAAATCACGCTGGCCGAGCGCTGCGACAAGCTGTCTGGGTCGATCCTTACGAAAATTAAAACAGATGAGCTGGTCAGTCTCCTCAATCGCCTGAAAGGCGGGTAACAGAATCGGTCGAATAAATTCATCTGTATCACCTGCTGCATAGGCAGCGCGAATCGCTGACTCTGCCGATATGGCCGTCTGTCCCTTGCCAAGCATCATCGCCCGCCAGGCCAGCTCAGTGCGCTCCCAGCGATTATCCCGATCCATTGCATAGTAACGCCCGGTAATACTGACGATCGCACCACCCGCCTGATGGATAGTGTTTTCCAGCTCTTTTAAATATGACAAGGCGGACTGTGGGGGCGTATCACGTCCATCGGTAAACATATGCAAAAGCGGTTTTACTGAATAGCGGCGACAGACCTCAATCAAGGCATACAGATGATTGATATGACTATGCACCCCACCATCAGACACCAGGCCAAATAAGTGCACTGGGCGCTTTAACTGTTTTGCTTTTTCAATGGTATAAAGTAAGGTCGGATTTTGGAAAAACTGACCATTTTCAATCGCATCGTTGATCGTGACAATGTCCTGGCGTATCACATCACCGGCCCCGAGCGTCAAATGCCCGACCTCAGAGTTACCCATTTGCCCATCAGGCAAACCAACGGCACGTCCTGAGGCATTTAATAATGTATGCGGGTAGCTGGCAAAGTACTCATCCAGGCGCGGCGTGGGTGCCTCAAGCACCGCATTATTGGTCTTACTGGGGTTTACACCAAAACCGTCAAGGATAATCAGCAGTACCGGACGACGTGGTACACCAGAGATGGTCGGCATTATATCCCCTTCTGTGAACTGTCAATGTTTAACACGGCACTCAATACCGTTCAAAGACTGTGCCAAACGTGCAAATTGAAAAAGCACCGCTAAGTAAATGTTTTCATTATGATTCTAGAAGTGGAATAT
>JASFLV010000031.1:0-13547 GCA_050117915.1 Thioalkalispiraceae bacterium
AGTTCGCACAGACGAACAATCAGCTTATTGGCCGGCTGGTTTTGCGGGTTTGGTTCGTTTAATGATTCGGACACGATTGCCAGGGTATATCAGGTCAGGGTTTTCAATGTTACTGAGTCTTGCCAGTTCGGGGTATTTATACGGGTCGTTGACATATCGAATTGCAATATGCCACAGAGTATCACCTTTTTCTACTATATGAATAATCTCACGTGTTGTTATACGAGGTTTGGTTTGTCGTTCTGTTTTTGTTTCGGTCGCTTGAGTATCTTTTGACGCTGAATCTTTTTGTGCAGGGGGTTGTGTCTGGGATTGATCGTCGATAGTTGGAGACTGCAGTTCGCTCTCGTCAGTTGATTGCGAAAGGACAGTGTTACTGGTTGTTTTAGTTTCTGTCCCTGACTCAGTATCCAGCTTAAACACTTCCTCACCTTCCGGGGCGTCAATGAAAATGGTAATTCCTGCCTCGTCTTTTTCGATATCAGCCTTAAACACTTCAGACTCTGCAATCGTTGCAGGTGTAACTGTAGCGGTGGGTGGTGTTGTGGATTCTACTGTGGTAACGGTCGCATCTTCTTTGATGGCAGGCTCCGTCTGTTCAATGATGATTGGCTGTGTTCGTTCTATAACGATTGATTCTTGTGTAGGTTTTGTGGGTGCAGGCTGATAGCTTTCCTTGTCTGTCTGAGTCACGGGACCAGGTGACTCAATGGAGACAACCGGTTCTTTGATGGCAGGCTCCGTCTGTTCAATGATGATTGGCTGTGTTCGTTCTATGACGATTGATTCTTGTGTAGGTTTTGTGGGTGCAGGCTGATAGCTTTCCTTATCTGTCTGAGTCACGGGACCAGGTGACTCAATGGAGACAACCGGTTGCGTGATGTCTCGGCTAAAGTACCAGTAAAGTCCCGCAAAAAATCCAATCATTAGCAGGATAAATAACAGACCAGGGATTATTCCTTCTGATTCTGTCTTCGCATCTGGCAGATTATTTTTTTGATGCGCTTTCGTAGCGGGTTTAGGTGCGGGTGATGCTTTTTTGCCGGTTTGGTATTCGTTTGATTCTGTTACTGGGGGGGACTCCTTGGTTACACTGCGATCAGTTAAGCTTGCTTTATTTTGGGTTTGTTGAGTGGCTGCTGGTTTTGTACTTTGAAATGCAGCCGTGGCGGGTGCCGGCGTTTCTGGAGTTTGTATATGTTGAACAGCAGCACGACTGGATTGTTTATCTAGCGAAGGGGGTGAAGGCTTATCTTCTACAGGAAGCTTTGTTTTCGGGTGCTGCGGTAAACTAGAATTTGTTTTGTCAGCTGCTTGATGTCTGGCTATATTGTTTGTGGGGCGAACAGGCTGATTTTGCTCGTAGCGTTGGGAAGAGTGACGATCATTGGTTAATTCAGTAGCACGGTTTTCGACAACCGATGACTTAGATCTTGAATCGACTGAACGGCTGCCAGGCATGACACGCGCTGTTCTTTCTCGGGTGTGTGATATTGTTGTTGTTGTCCCGCTGGCTTTTTTGGTGCTGGCGAGTGTCGGCTGCTTTTCAGTTTTGATAGTCTTGTCATGCGTGACTGGGGTCTTGCTACGCTGTTGCTCTTCTAAAAGCTTTTCAATATAAACACGCAAATAACCACTATCCGGTATCTTGTACAACAGGCCAAACTCAGCAAACAGGAATATCCTGTCTTTCAGGACCAGGGTGCGTGTAAAAATTCCTCTTGGTAAGTGTGTTGGTAACGGCCCCCAGCCGCTATCTGGAAAGCCAATCACATCGATAATCTCGTCAACCCAGAATCCGATATGTCCGGGGTCGATTTCAGTGACGATCATCTTGCCGGGTTTTACCCAGTGTTGTTCATCAACGCCAAACTTAAAACGCAAATCGAGACTGGAAACAATATGCCCACCGTGCTTGAAAATTCCAGGTTTGGCGCTATCACTGCCTGGTGGTCGGGTGAGTTCGGGCGGTGGGATAATACTGATAATCGGTAACGCTGGCGCACAGCACAATACCGGGCCGACCCGGCAAAGTAACAGGGAGCTGTTGTCCATGGCTATTGCCATTCTGCGCTTATCCTTGCATGTGCCTCGGCTCTCAGCAGAGCCGAGTTATGAATGTATATATATAGAGTTATCGTCGATAGGCAGAGATAATTTATAGTTGTAGTGCTTGAAAAAATAACGAGTCAGAACAGGTAGTTATAACTGCTATGGTGTGATTGCCTCGCTCAGGCGGATAAATGCAGACAGATCCAGGGTTTCGGCGCGTGCCGAGGGATCGATGTCGAGGGCCTGCAGCTGTTCAGTGCTAAACGTGCCTTTCAAGCAATTACGCAAAGTCTTGCGGCGTTGTGAAAAGGCCTGTTGGACAATGCCAGATAAGACTGTTGCATCGATCTGTTGGTAGCGGCTATTGGGTACCAGTCTGATGATGGCAGATTCTACTTTTGGGGGTGGTGAAAAGGCATTGCGACTCACACTAAACAACATCTCGGCATCACAATAAAACTGTGCCATAACACTGAGTCGACCATAGGTCTTATTACCCGGTTTGGCAACGATTCGCTCCACGACTTCTTTTTGCAACATGAAATGCATGTCTTCAATACATTCCAGGTGTCCAAATAAATGGAACAACAGGGGAGTAGAAATATTGTATGGCAGATTACCGACTACCCGTAGCGGCTGGTCATGCCTGATTGAGCAGATATCTACTTCCAGGGCATCGACGGGATGAACGGTTAGATTATCGATCTGTTTCTCCTGCCACCATTGGGCCAGGTCTCGATCGATCTCTATGATATCCAGCACATTCACGACTTCTAGTAGTGGGAAGGTCAGGGCGCCACGCCCTGGACCGATCTCAACGATGGTATCGCTGGCCTGCGGGTTGATGGCCGCAATAATTTTCTGAATCGTATTCTGATCGTGGAGAAAGTTCTGACCGAACCGTTTCCTGGGTGTCTTGAATTCTGACATTCAGTTACACCCTATTACTGATCAGTTCCCGGGCTGACTCCATGGCAAGGCCAAGACTGGTAACATCCGCCTGACCAGTGCCAGCCAATTCCAGTGCGGTGCCATGATCCACTGAGGTCCGTATAAACGGTAAACCTAAAGTGATATTAACCGCCTGGCCAAATCCAACATGTTTAAGCACCGGCAGTCCCTGGTCATGATACATTGCCAGGTAGGCATCAGTTTGTTGCATTTTATCCTGAGTGAAGGCGGTGTCAGCGGGTAATGGACCAATCAAGTTCATTCCCTGCCTGCGCAGTTCCTCCAGTACCGGCTCAATGATCTCAATTTCTTCTTTACCGAGGTGACCGGATTCACCGGCATGCGGGTTCAAACCACATACCCTGATTGTTGGTTTAGGGATGGCAAATTTATTGACGAGGTCAGCATGTAAAATAGATAGTATTCGGGTAAGTAACGGTTTGGTAATTTCTTTACTGACTTTAGCCAGTGGCAAGTGGGTTGTGGCTAGTGCAACACGCAGTCCTTTTGTGGCCAGCATCATCACAGGTGTTTCAACCTTAGCAAGCTTTGCTATGTATTCCGTATGCCCGGTAAAAGGGATCCCCGCATCATTAATTATACCCTTATGCACCGGACCCGTTACCAGCGCCCTGTATACATCATCACTCTGTTTCTGGCATAACTCTACAGCAAGATCCAGACAGCGAATCACATAAATAGAGTTTTCCTTTTCAAGGATGCCTGGGCTGACTGGTACCGCTGTGGCTACATGTTTTACGTATAATCTATTATTGTTATGGTCATCTTGATGATTGTAGTTTGCAAAATCATCGAGCTTTACAGAAAGGCCGAGATGTTCGGCACGTTGTTCTAACAGATTACGATCCCCAACGACAATAGTAGGGGGCAAATTCTTAGTTGATGATCCGGATGCCGCATATTGTAAAATGAGATCAGGACCGATCCCCGCTGGTTCCCCAGGGGTGACTATCAGCTGTGCGTGATGAGTCATGATTGAACTAAAGTCGTAAAAAAATATTACTCATTAAGACGGTATTCAACATAGGCCTCGTCACGAATTCGGCGTATCCAGATACTCATCTGTTCCGTGGTTTTGCGTTGCTGAATCTGTTCTTTGGCCTGAGCCTGCAGGTAAGTTTCGGTATCATCATGCTTACGGCGTTCGATGACTTCAACAATATGCCAGCCAAACCGGCTTCTGAATGGTTGACTAATTTCGCCTGGTTGGAGTTTATTCATCGCTTCTTCAAATTCAGGTACCATTTTGCCGGGACTCACCCAGCCCAGATCGCCTCCCTGGTATGCTGAACCTGTATCATCAGAAGCTGCCTTAGCGAGGCTCGCAAATTCTTCTCCGGCAAGTATCCGTTTTCTGATCAGGCTTAGTTTTTCCTCGGCCTGTTCATTGGAAATCAGTTCGTTGGGAGCAATCAGTATATGCCGTGCCCGCGTTTGTTCAACGATGTGTTGTTCCTGGGAAGTGCGCTTATCAAATAGTTTCAATATATGAAAGCCACTTGAGCTACGGATGGGTTCTGATATTTCGCCAATGGTCAGCGCCCTGACGATATCTGTTGCAATCGTGGGTATTTGACCCTGCTTCATCCAGCCCAGGTCACCGCCTTGTAAGGCGCGTTGTCCGGCTGAGACACTGATAGCCGTTTGTGAAAAGTCGCTGCCTAATCTGAGCTGTCCGACTATACCCTGCGCCTTGCGCCTGGCCTGTTCAATCTGTTCCGGGCGTGCCGATTCAGGCACGGCAATCAGGATGTGTCCGAGGTGATATTCATTATTGGCGCCCAGGTCATTTTCACGGCTAGCCAGTTCAGCACGGACTTCCTGCTCGGTGACAAACACCTTATTTTCAACTTCGCGCTTTCGTAATTGATTGATGATCAGGTCACTACGAATCTGTTCGCGGAAGCTTGCAAAGTTGTAGCCCTGGCTTTCCAGCTCCTGGCGGAACCGGATTAAATCCAGACCGTTATTGGCCGCGATTTGGCCAATAATCTGGTTGAGTTGCTCATCACTTACCCGGATACCACTGCGAAATGCCCGTTGCAGCTGAATCTGATTGATTATCATTCGCTCGAGAACCTGTTTGCGCAGGACAGATTCTGGTGGCAGTCGGGTATTTTTTGCACGTAACTGCCGGGTAATCTCGGACAGTTTGTCCTGTAGCTCGACCGCGGTGATCACGTCCTTGTTCACCACCGCCACGATATGATCTAACTCTATGATTTCCGGGCGTTTTGCCTCTGCAAACAGGGGGAGTTGACTGACTAACAGGAGGCCACAGATTAATTGGCTGAATAACTTTTTCACAACTTGCTCTCGTACTATTCTGAGTAGCCAAGGATACCATTTTCTATCAAAGTATCGATCTCTTTTCGGGCTCCGAGGCTGGATAATCCTTTCAATTCTAACTCAAGGTAGATGGCATCATCATAGAGAAGTTCAGTCCCCTCCAGGCGGTCAAATTTTTCGTGCCCAATCAGGCGGATCGCCCAGCAGCAGCTGTCATAGCGAAACCCCAGAAAATTTTCCAGACGTCGGTCATTCTGCATATCATATTGATGACCGCCAATCATCTGCCAGCGTGGATTAATGCGCCAGGCAAAAGATATACCCTGGGAGCGGATTGAATTTCGGGTAAAGCGATAATCATAATTGATGACTTTGCCCTGGTCCGCCTGGTATGAAATCCGTGAATTGGCAAACTCAGTATGCCGCGTTTCGGGATCCCACTGGATGTCGCCGTTAATTTTCAACCTTGGGTTGGGAGCGAAATAGACGGAACCCAGGTAACTGGAGCGGTCACTGGTTTGTACCTGACCGCCGGGTAAGGTGACAGTACGGTCCTGGAAATAAATAATCTGGCCAAGGGTAGCATTAAAAAGTTCGGCGCCGTTGTCCTGTTGGTAAAAACGCGTGGTGAGCGCGGTCGTCAGTTGGTTTGCGTCAGCGATCCGATCGTTACCGCTGAATCTATTTTCTGAGAATAATAACGACTGGCTAAAGGTGGTAAGCGCGGTATCGAATACCGGGAAATTGTCCTGGGATTTCTCCGGGGCATATAAGTAAAATAATCTTGGCTCCAGTGTGTGCAGCAATTTTTTACCTGCAATCTCGGTATCTCGTTCCAGGAAAATTCCCATATCAATACTTGTAACAGGCACTGTCACACTTGGGCTATCGTCATCGGTTGGGGAGGCAAGATCTTCCAGGTTATATTGTAAATGGTGTACTGAAACTTTAGGAACAAAGAAGCCCGCTTCAGTCTGAAAAGGATAACTTAGGTAAGGAACCAGCTTCAGGCGTTGTCCCGTGATCTTGCTATCATCTTTGTGCTCAAAGTAAACCAGTTCAGAATTGATATCATAGTTAAGCTGATTATCCTGGTTGGTAAAACGGCTATTCAGTGTGATTTGGGGTAGCCGTTGATAAGGCTCAGTACCCGAAATGTTCTGATAATTCTGGACCAAGCTCGAAAACAGGAAATACTCGTGGTTATAGTCAAGTCGACCGGTACGGTTTAAATGGGTGACACTGGCTGTGCCCAGGCTGGGCGCAAAATCATCCAGGTACTCAGTGTCACTCACCCGTTTATAATCAACCGCTGTTGACCACCCGGCAGCGGGTGTCCCCTGGTGATTCCAGGCAATTAAATCACGGTCGTCACCGAATACCTTATCATCAGGTAAATAGGTGAACTCGAACACACCCTGGTTGTTTTCTGTTAGATAGCGAAATTCTGTTTCTAAAAGTACCCCTCGTTTACTCATGTAATTTGGATTGATCGTGGCATCCATATTGGGTGCAATATTCCAGTAGTAAGGCAATGAGACTTCGGTGCCGTGTCGATTCGAGGTTCCAAAGCCTGGATAGAGGAAACCCGACATACGCTCATCACCGATGGGGAAGCGGATGTAAGGCAAGTACAGTACGGGCATGTGTGCAATCTCAAGCAGAACGTTGTCGGCCGTACCCTGGCGTGTCTGGTTGTTGAGATTGATCGTGTCCGCCCGTAATGCCCAGGCCTCTCCTTCCGGTGGGCAGGTGGTAAAACTTGCCTGATCAAGCTCTACTTCAGTTTTGCTGATAAGCGTTATCTTATCTGCAATACCGCGACCATTAACAGAACTTGTAAAATATTGCGCGTTGTCAACCGTCCCTTGTTCGCGCTCCAGGTTGAGATGTATGGCATCACCGGTAATCCTGATTTCATCGGTAGAAAAAGCGATGTTGCCTGTCGCATCGACATCCTCGCTTATACGATCATAGCGAACTATGTCAGCCTCAAGAATCCGATTGGCCTGTTTGGCCTTGACGCTTCCTTCAAAGACTGTCACCGATTCAGAATCAACGGTCGCTGAATCAGAAGAAATATAGACGCGTTCATCCTCTGTTTCACGTGGGATCGGTTTTGGCTGGTTGGCCAGGAAGTTGGCTGGGCACAGCTGGCTGGAATCCTCAGCGGCAAGGAGCGGGTTATTCAGCGCCAGGGAAGACAACACAAGTAGGATGTATTTTGATAGTGAGTTATCCAAACTCAACACACCTGAATGTTCTGGTAAGAAGGGGTTATTATAAGGTGTATCTGGCCGGATTGATAACCCGAAAATCAGCTAGCCTGCGCCAGGCATGTGGAATAACCACGCGACCAGGTAAAACAGTCCATAAAAAATGGGTTGGTGTAGCATATAAATGACTAAAGAATGGATGCCGAGGAACCTGAGCAGTTGACTGCCCGGATTGGAGACCTGCCAGCGGGAGAAGAGCTGGATATGATTGTTTGTAATCGCCCAGCGAGCAAAAAACATTCCAAGTAAAACCATCCCAAACCAGGGGATCAGTGGCTCATAGTCATCGGTAGCCGGTTTATAGGTCATCAGCCCGATCCATTGTAGATGAATCTGATTAAAAGCAGGGTTCTGATATAGCAGATTCAGCAGCAGGATTGAGGCGCCGACAATCAGGTTAGTCCAGTATAACTGAGCAAAAGGAACAGCCAGAATACTGGCAACAAAGATCAAATGTAGAATACCAAAATAAATAAACCGATCACCATTGACGATGTATGTCGAGATAGTAATGATTAAGGCGCAACTACCAATTAGCGCGAGTCGTTTAAAATATTTTTGCCAATGAAAATTCCGTTTATGGGCAAGATGAAAACTCATTCCCATAACAAAAGTGAAAATACTCACGATCAGGATCTGAAAATTCAACCAAAATGGCGAATGATAGAAATCAAAAGCAGTATAACCAAAGGTAGTTAAATCAAAACAAAAATGGAATATGATCATCAGCATGATTGCGGTGCCACGCATGACATCTATGAGGTCATATCTTTTCTTTGTGGAACTACTATTTTTGTCGATATCGGTCATTTCAAGCTGACTTGTTGCTAACTGGGTAGAGTTTCTTCTACATTTTGAATTGAAAGAGTCGAAACCACAAGCAGTTCAAGTATAATCTATCAATGGTTACGAAAAATGTCAGGCTTAACGATACAATAGTAAACGAATGGCAAAGGGTATAAACATCAAGGATCAACGCTTCCAGGAACTACAGGACTGGGCTCATCAGCTTTTTGGTAACCAGCAACTGGAGATTCAGCCTGCTTCGGCGGATGCGAGTTTTCGCCGCTATTTTCGCGTCAGGTTTGCTGGAGAAAGCTATATCATTATGGATGCGCCACCTGACAAGGAAGATAGTGAACCATTCGTGCGTATCTCTGGTTACCTGGCAGAACTGAATCTGAACGTACCCAAAGTCATTGAAAGTGAGATTAGCAAAGGAATTTACCTGCTTACCGATCTGGGGAGTAAACCTTATCTCGATTATCTTAACGATAATACAGTTGAGGAGTTATATGCAGACGCGATGCAGGCACTTGAGGTAATTCATCTTGGTGGCGAAAGATACCGGGAGAAGCTTCCTCCTTATTCTTATGAGCTACTCCACAGGGAAATGGATTTGTACAGTGACTGGTTCCTGGAACGCCATTTACAATTACAGCTAAATGATGCACAACGAGAGCGACTCGAGCAGACTTACACACTATTATCTGCATCAGCACTTGAGCAACCCACTGTTTTTGTCCATCGCGACTACCATTCACGTAACCTGATGTTACAAAAAGTTGGTAACCCGGGTATTCTGGATTTCCAGGATGCTGTCTGGGGGCCGGTTAGCTATGACCTGGTTTCGTTATTGCGTGATTGCTATATTGCCTGGCCCAGGGAAAGAGTTGTTGCCTGGGTCAAACAGTATTATTCGCGTCTTTCCTCAAGCTCCTTACTCGCAGGTGTAAGCCAACGAGACTTTTTGCGCTGGTTTGATTTAATGGGGGTACAACGCCAGCTTAAAGCAACGGGCATTTTCGCCAGGTTGAATTATCGAGACAATAAACCAGGTTATTTAAACGATATCCCGCGCACGATGCGCTACGTATTATCGGTAGCGAGTGACTATCAGGAGCTAAAGCCGTTTTTATCTTTGTTGGAAGAGCTCGCTGTCTTTGAGCGATTAAAGCAACCCGTAGCAGGCCAGCCACAATGAAGGCAATGATCCTGGCGGCAGGCCGTGGTGAACGTATGCGCCCACTAACGGATACCATCCCAAAACCGTTACTAAAAGTTGCTGACAAGATGTTGATCGAATACCACCTGGAAAATCTTGCCCGCGCAGGGGTCGAAGAGGTTGTGATTAATCATGCCTGGCTGGGTGAAAAGTTGGTGGCAGCGTTAGGCGCAGGTGATCGATATGGTTTATGTATTCGCTATTCAGATGAGGGTGCCAGCGCACTGGAAACCGCCGGAGGGATTCGAAAGGCGCTGCCCTTACTGGGCCACGATCCTTTTATTGTGGTCAATGGCGATATCTGGACAGATTACGAGTATGCCAAACTGCGCAGGCCTGAACATATGATACACCTGGTTCTGGTTGATAATCCAGAGCATAATCCAGATGGCGATTTTGTTTTAGCTAAAAGTGGTTTGCTGAAAAATGAAGCAAACAAACACTCACGTTCACTGACTTTTTCAGGAATCGGTGTCTATTCACCTGAAATCTTTACTAAGCTTAAAATAGATATACAACCACTCGCCCCTGTGATCAGGCAGGCAATTACTGCACAACAGGTGACTGGAGAATATTACCAGGGACAATGGTGGGATATTGGCACACCGGAGCGTTTACAGGAACTGGATAGCAAGTTGCGGGAAAATTTGTAGTTAATATGGGCGAAGAAATTAAGCATAGTCATTTCCTTCCGGAAGATTTTAAGCGATTCGAAGTTGCATTAACCCGCGAAACGGCAGAACTGGAAAAAATCTTTCTCGAAAATAGATTTGTAAATGAACCACCTGTTTCTGGTTTTGAAGTGGAGGCATGGTTAGTCGATCAGGATTTTCAACCCGCACCGATTAATGAGGCATTTCTAGATGCTTTTAATAATCCATTGGCATCTCCGGAACTCGCCAGCTTTAATATCGAAGTCAACACCGAACCAAGAACGATAGCGGGGCATGTATTCTCTGCCATGCACCAGTCACTCAATGACACCTGGCAGCAATGCCGGAACACTGCCGAGGAGCTGGGAGCCAAAGTGATCATGTGTGGCATACTACCAACGGTCAAAAATGAGAATCTTAACCTGGCCAATATGTCGCAAATGAAGCGCTACCGTGCCTTGAATCGTGAGGTATTACACCGGCGTCAAGGTAAGCCCATGACGCTGGACATTAATGGCCAGGAACATCTAAGGGTTACCCACCGTGATGTGATGCTGGAATCGGCAGCAACCTCTTTCCAGATTCACATCCAGGTCAACCAGGAACAGGCTGTGCGTTTTTATAATGCGAGTATTTTATTATCTGCACCGTTAGTGGCGTTAACGGCTAATTCGCCTTATTTATTCGACAAGGACCTGTGGGATGAAACGCGTATCCCGCTTTTTGAACAGGCTGTGGCCATTGGCGGATATGAGGGTGCGGCTTTTGGCCCGATCACGAGGGTGACATTTGGTTCAGGTTATGCAAGAAACTCGATGATGGAATGCTTTAAAGAAAACCTGGAGCATTATCCTATATTGCTGCCTGTCGAATTGGATACAGTTGCGAACAAATTACCCCATTTGCGCCTACACAACGGCACAATCTGGCGTTGGAACCGGCCTCTGATCGGCTTTGATGACGCAGGCAATATACACTTGAGAATCGAACAGCGCGTAGTACCAGCAGGGCCAAGCGCGCTTGATGCAATCGCGAATGCGGCCTTTTACTATGGTAGCGTCATGGCACTTGCCAATGCAGAGCTGATACCTGAACAAAAGGTTGACTTCACGACGGCAAAATATAATTTTTATCGTGCAGCCCAACTTGGACTGCGTTCGCAATTGACATGGATAGATGGTAAACAACATACAGCTATCGATTTACTTCGTGAGGTATTGTTACCTATTGCTGAACAAGGTTTAAAAATGCTGGATATCGCCAGTTCTGATATCCAGGAGTATCTAGGGGTAATACGTGAAAGAATTCAGTGCAAGACAAATGGGGCGACCTGGCAACGCGCGTTTGTTAAAAAGCATGGAAAAGACATGTATGCCCTGACCGAAAGTTATTATACGCAACAGAACAGCGGTAATCCTGTTCACGAGTGGGAAGTTTAAAATGCTGACTGTATATGGATCCATACCAGAAGGATTGCTCGAGTGTGATTCGGCGGAGCTATACCAGATGTTACCTGGTCCAAGTCTGATCCACCTGCCAGGCAAGCTGCCCGAACCACTGTTCGTCTCCGTACTTTTGCATGGTAATGAATCGACGGGTTGGCTGGCGATCAGGGAAGTATTAAAAGATTATCAGGAAAAGGCATTGCCACGTGCTTTGAGTTTGTTTATTGGAAATATCCATGCAGCAAGGGACGCTGTTCGCCACCTGGATAATCAACCAGATTATAACCGCATCTGGAAGGCGAATAACAAGATTGATGAAGATGATATGGTGCGTGAGATCCTCGAACAAATGGAAAAGCGTAACGTATTTGCCAGTATTGATATACATAATAACTCTGGTCAGAACCCACACTACGCCTGCATCAACCGATTGGCCACGCCATTTTTTGAACTTGCTACCATGTTTTCCAATACGGTGGTCTATTTTTTGAAACCGGATACAGTACAGTCAGTCGCTTTCGCTAATTTATGTCCTGCTGTCACCATTGAGTGTGGTAAGCCAAGCGAAAGACATGGTGTGGAACATGCCCGTGATTTTGTTCTGTCTGCGCTGGCTTTGCATGAATTCGAAGAACATAGTCGTCATCTTCATAACCTGAATATTTTCCACACAGTGGTCATCGTAAAACTAAAAGAGGGACTCAGTATTGGGCTTGAGGGAGAGGATTGTGCATTACAGTTATTACCGGAAGTCGATCAGCTGAATTTTACCGAGTTGCAGGCAGGCAGGCCGTTGGCCAGGGTCCGCGAGCCAGATTATATGCCGGTGGTGGCCTTGAACGAGTTTGGCAAGGATGTGGCTGATCGCTTTTTCGAGATTCGCTCCGGTATGCTTTGTACGACGGTAGAGGTCATGCCTTCAATGCTTACATTAGATATGGATATTATCCGCAAAGATTGCCTGTGCTATTTGATGGAACGACTGGACCTGAGTACGACATTGTCCACATAATTGCTTGTGGAGTCTTGCTAAGTTAATATAATCATTGTAGTTTTTCACCGACAAGCTATAGTAGATACCATCTGGGCGCCACAGGCTAACGAGTATGTCGTTTCGATATTTTTGCGGTTCAATTATTTTTTATCTTCTTTTCGCCACGCCATCCTATGCGGCCGATCTTGTCGATTTGCAGGCCAGAGCAACACAGGCCTCAGGGCAGCAAGTTGCACAACTCCTGCAGGAACTGGAAGCTGTCCTTGCGCGCACACCTGAGCACTACGCTGCCCTGTTTCTGAAGGCGCGTTTGCTGCAAAAGGCCGAGCGCCGTGACGAGGCTGAAAAAGTCTATCAGCAGCTCATCGAGATTAACCCATCACGCCCCGAGGCCTATAATAATCTGGCTGTGTTAAGAGTTGCCGCGGGGGATATGGCGGGTGCCCAGAGTTTTCTGGAAAAGGCGATCAGGGCGAACCCAAGTTATGCCACGGTGTATGATAACCTTAGCCAGATCTACGTCGCGATGGCACGTGATTCTTATGGGAAGGCGTTAAGGCTTGAGACCGAACAAAAAGCGGTTGCCCTGACACAATTAACCGAACTCTCAGATCCGCTTTTGACGGGTCAAGCACAGCTGATTGCAGCAACAAAAACAGAGAGCGAAGAATCTGCGGACATCCAGATAAGCCTGGTGACAAAACCCGAGCAGGCCAAACCAGAAGAGACTCGTTCAGTGCAGCCTAGTTCGGCTCAATACATATCATCCGATAGCGGCGTCTCGCAAGTTGTAACAACCCAATCTGAACCAGCTGAGACGCTAGTGGCGAAAATGACCACTCAACAGAGTGCGGGTTTTGA
>JASFLV010000032.1:0-13477 GCA_050117915.1 Thioalkalispiraceae bacterium
TGACCATCGCACTGGTTGTGCTACTCGGATTCTATCTAGTCAACTTCAAACGGTTTAACTTCAGCATTTTGCGTGAAGTCATGCGTGCTACGGTCAAGATTTCCAGCATGGTGTTTCTGATTTTCATTGGCGCCATGTTATTCACCGCGACATTTAAAGGCTTTGGTGGTAATACCATCGTACAAGACCTGTTATCAGATTTACCTGGTGGTGTGTTTGGTGCCATGTTCGTGATTATGCTGATCATGTTCCTGTTAGGTTTTATTCTCGATTTTGTCGAAATCACCCTGGTGATTGTGCCGATTGTGGCCCCGATTATTTTCATGTTTGGTTATGACCCCACTACCGGCATGCAGGACCCCGCACATGTGATAGACCCTGTCTGGTTTGGAGTAATGATCGCCATCAACTTACAGACCTCATTTTTGACCCCACCTTTTGGCTTTTCTTTATTTTACTTACGTGGCGTCGCACCCCCCGAAGTCACGACCATGCATATCTACAAGGGTGTGATCCCGTTCATCGGTATCCAGTTACTGACCCTGGCACTGCTCGCACTCTGGCCTGAGCTGGCGACCTGGCTGGCCGACAAGGTTTAACTGATTATGAACCGCTCAAATATCTTTGCGGCGGTATTTCTAATTACCGCATTTCTGCTGGCACTATGGATGGTGAATCGCGTTCCCCACTACGTAACCCTGCATCTTAATGATCGTTGGCACGTGATGCTGATCGGTGAAAAAGACACGAACACTATCCAGTTCGATGCAAATGAGTTTCAGCTAATCAGAGAGAACCAGGGTAACCTCTGGTTAACCGGTAAAGGCAAGATCACCTGGAGAACGCATAACATAACCGTACAGACTACAGGTATTCATCTCAACAATCACAGTATTGAGACCGATATCAATACGGCAGAAGTCAATGTCATGTTTTACCCAGATGGACGTGTTACCAAAGGCAATATTAAACTAAAATAAATACTGGTTAAGCTCTGGAACTTTTTTCAATCGGAATATCTAATTATGAGCGAAAAGATTAACAAGTCTGATGAAGAGTGGAAGGCAGAACTCAGTGATGAGGAATTTAATATTACCCGCAAGCAGGGTACGGAACGCGCCTTCACCGGTAAGTACTGGGACAACAAAAAGCCTGGGCAATACGTATGTATATGCTGTGGTGAACCGCTTTTTGACTCAGATACAAAGTTTGATTCAGGTAGTGGCTGGCCCAGCTTTTATCAACCGAGTAATAGTGAAGCAATTGGTGAAACCCGCGACACCAGCCACGGTATGATCCGCGTCGAAGTGCATTGCAATAAGTGTGGTGCGCATTTAGGTCACGTCTTTGAAGATGGCCCGCAACCGACCGGGCTGCGTTATTGTATTAATTCAGCATCACTGGACTTCAAAGAAGACACAAACTAATTCCATAGAGGTATGCGACATGCTTAAACAATCTTGCTTTATACTTATAACGCTATTGCTCTCTTCTGTTATTCACGCTGAAGAAAAGAAGTCTTATATGACGACCCGGGTTATCTCTACCGCGATGGCCATCGAAGCCGCCACGGTTGCAGAGCAGACCTGTAGTAAAATGGGTTACCAGGTTTCAGTTGCTGTTGTCGATCGTTATGGCAACCTGGTCAGTTTCGCACGCAACCCACTTTCCGGTGCTCACACGATTACTATCTCACAGGATAAAGCCTACACCGCTGCAACTTTTCAGGGCGATACCATTGCCCTTGCCGATCGCCTTAATTTTTTAAAAGGCACCCCTCGACTCTCCTTGGTTGGCGGCGGGGTCCCCATCAAGATTGCCGGTTATATGTACGGAGCAATCGGTATCTCAGGGGCGCCGGCCAAGAAAAACCCGGGCGATGTTGACCATGAATGTGCCATGGCTGGCGTCAATGCAGTACGTGAGGCTATCGAGTTTGGCGAATAAGGCTTATTGCGGCTGGCCTTGTTCGGAATATTGATCTCTTCTGGCGGCAAGTGATAGTGCAATCAATAAGACCACAGCAACAAACGAAGAAACCTGGGATTTAGTGGCCGCCGCATTGTCACCCAGCATTTTATAATTTTTCGAGATTAAAACACCGCCAGCCAACACCGAGCTAAAAAGGTTGCAATACCAACCCCCGATATCTTAAACAGCTTTCGTCCGAATGTTTCTGGTAATGTATTTTTTCCAGGCTCGATTCTGATGTCTTGGATATGTCCTTCATCTCCCCTCCCTGGCTTACTTGTTAGAAAATACTTTTCTAACGTGCCTTGTAATAGGCGTGTTCAGAAACAGCGTGCCAGGCCTGTGCCTGGTCACGAAACTTTTTGAAAGATTCATAAACCCGTTTGCCCATCTTGTCTTTCGCTGCAATTTCACTCACTACTTCTTCAGATAGGTTCTTGATTCGCTTTAACACATCATCCGGAAATTGTTTGAGATTAACTTCGTGCTGATTAACCAGCTTATGTAATGCTGCATTATTTTTTGCGGTATATTCGGCAAGCATATCCTGGTTGGCCACTGCACAGGCACTTTCCACGATTCGTTGTAGATCTTTTGGCAAGGCCTCGAAGACCTTTTTATTAACAATCGCTTCCAGTGTCGTGCCGGGTTCATGCCAGCCCGGATAATAGTAATACTTGGCAACCTTGTAAAAACCAAAGGCCAGGTCATTATAGGGGCCGACCCATTCTGTTGCATCGATGGCACCCGATTGCAGCGAGGTATAGATCTCACCACCTGGCAAACTGACCGGGGTACCGCCGGCCCGTTTCAGGACCTCACCACCGAGCCCCGGGATGCGCATCTTCAACCCCTTTAAGTCCTTGATGCTTTTAATTTCCTTGTTAAACCAGCCCCCCATTTGTACCCCGGTATTACCGGCAGCCGCCGGAATCAGATCAAACTCTGCATAGATCTCTTTCCACAAGTCCATACCACCACCATAATAGAGCCAGCCATTCATCTCCTGTGCATTCAATCCAAATGGCACGGCAGAAAAAAATTGCGCAGCCTCACTCTTGTTTTTCCAGTAATAGGCCGCGCCATGGCCCATCTCCACGTCCCCGCTGGAAACTGCATTAAAGACTTCAAATGGGCCAACCAGTTGTTTGGCCCCATACACCTGCACATCGATGCGGCCACCACTCATTTCCGTTATCAGGCGTGCAACCGTATTGGCGCCCGTTCCCAGGCCAGGAAAATTTTTTGGCCAGGTCGTGACCATTTTCCATTTATATTCTGTTTTTGCGTTTGCACCACGCGTGGTGCCTAATGCACCAGTAGCGATCAGTCCGCTGGCACCCGCCCTGGTTAAAAATTCACGACGCTTCATAATAATTCCTCCTGCTCATTAATAACGCAGTCTTCTAATTTGCTGGTTAATATTCATTTGCACAAAAAAACATCTGTACAATTTTTTCCATGATTATTTTTTGATTCAGTTTTAGTTTTACTAATTTTGTTATTCATCAACTACTTGTCAGTTAAGTGTGACACTTCGCTCGAAAGAATTGATCTATGTTAAATAAAAATTTTACAAATATTTTACCATCGTCTCTGGATATCCATGGGTTATTTTGCCATTATCTTTCAGTGCAAAATATAACTTTTGCCATAAGCAATTCTCTATTAGCTTTCACTTAAATAACACTAACAAATAAGGCTTCGATGGGCAGAGCACTTACCCAACTCCAGGCTCGTTTAGTCCTGGTAACATCCGTCAGTATTGCTCTTGCACCAATCATTGGGTTTGCTGTTGCGATTCTGTTTGATATTGTGCAACTGGCTGACCTGAACACGCTCAACAGCGGAATTCCGCTACTAATCACCTACTTCGCCCTGGTTGCCTGGGTCGCCTGGCATTTCCAGGCGTTTACTCGGCCACTCATCAACTGGCATATGGATCACCCTTATGGGCAGAATACCCCTGATCTACTCAGCCGTCACTTGAAATCCTTCACTAGCAACTATTGGTCATTTTATCTTGTTGCCGTCTGCGCTCTGCCTGCCATCTACTACTGGACTGTTCCCAACAATAGCGTCAGCGTCGGCTTGCTGGAATTCATGTTGCTGAATCTCGTTATCGCGATCTTTACCGGGATGCCAGGTTATCTGTATTCACTGAATCTGCTCGGCCAATTAAATCGCTACATTGGCATACCAGGTGTACACGTCAATTTAAAAACCAAGATCCTGTTAATCGGTGCCTATTTACCGATACTGACCTCAACCATTTTATTGAAATACTACTGGTGGCAAACAGGAATATTGAATAGTGAGCTGCTTATTGCCTGGTCACTGGTAAGCGGCATCTCTGTACTGGTAACCCTTACCGTTATCTACAATCTGCACCAGTCTTTATTACCTGTGCAGAAAGTTACCAGTCGTAGTGGCGCCTCCAGTTATAAAAGTCTTGCCAAGCAATTACGCAGCCAGTCCCTGGATGAAATTGGCAACCTGGTGCAAATGCTGGGGAATATGTTCAAGCGCCTGATTGAACAGGAATCGCATGTTTCGGCAATTGTCGATCATGCCGCGGAAGGGGTCATCGTGCTCAATGATATGCAGGCCATCGACACCTTTAACCCGGCGGCCGAAAAATTGTTTGGTTATAAATGTGTCGAGATCCACGGCAAGCCTGTCCAATGGTTGCTGCCGGGCTTTAATGTTCAGGATAGTGAAACTGCCATGCATGATAACGAGTGTGAAGTTTATGGTCGCCATCGTAATGGTAGTTCGGTTCCCATGCGCGTCCGGGTAAGCCAGATGCAACGGGACGACTTGATTTATTTCACCTTACTCGTAGCAGATATATCAGAGCGCAAAGCTGCGCAGAAATTGTTACTCGAGGCCGAGTCACGCTACCGCAATCTGGTGGAAACCGCCCATGACCTGGTCTGGAGTATTGATACGCAAGGTCGCTGGATTTATTTAAATGGCGCTGCCACCAGTATTTACGGTTATCAACAGGAACAGATGCTGGGTCGCCCGTTTACTGATTTTCAGGCAGCCGAATCAGCAGAGCGTGACGCGATTGCCTTTGAGCAAGTCCTGAGTGGCCGTGATCTAATCCAGTATGAAACAGTTCATCTCGACAAAGATGGCCAGCGTCGTTACATCAGCTTTAATGCCCGTCCCAGCTTCGACGACCATGGTAATGTGATGCTGATTAGTGGTACCGCGCGTGACATTACCGAACAAAAACGTTTCGAGGAAGAACTTACCTATCAGGCGCAACACGACAACTTGACCGGTCTGCATAATCGCAGTTATTTCCAGAGTGAACTGGAACGGGTCAGCTCCCGGGTTACACGTAGCGCTGCTGAGTGTGCACTACTTTATCTCGATCTGGATCAATTCAAATACGTCAACGATACGGTTGGACATGCAGCAGGCGATCGACTCCTGAAAGAATGTACTGCCATGCTGAAAAAGAACATTCGTGAAGGCGATCTGCTAGCCCGTTTCGGTGGCGACGAATTTACTATCATCCTTTATAACATTGATCACGACCATGCGATCCCGGTTGCGGAAAACATCCGTAGTATGTTCGAACACTATCGCTTTTACGATAGCGGCAAAACCTTTAATGTTACCTGTAGTATTGGCCTGACCATGATTGACAGCCATACCGAGTCTGCCGAAGAGGCATTGTCACGCGCGGACCTGGCCTGCAATATCTCCAAAAACCAGGGCCGTAACTGTGTGCATGAATATACGGAAGAGGATAACGAACAATCGGAAATGGCCGAGGATATGGGCTGGGTCACCCGGGTCCGTGATGCCATCGATAATGATCGTTTCAAGTTACTCTATCAACCAATCATGTCGCTTGCCTCCGGGGACATTCACGGTTATGAAGTTCTGTTACGCCTGCCGACTGAAGATGGTCCAACCATCAAGCCCTCTGGTTTTATCCCGGCGGCAGAACGCTTTGGTTTGATGCATAACCTGGATCGCTGGACCGTCCGCCGCGCCATGGAGTTTCTCGCCGAGCTCCACGCGGACAACGTTGAGACCCAGTTTTCAATTAACCTGTCTGGTCGCGCCGTGGATGATCATGAACTGGTCAATATGGTAAGAAGTATTCTCAATGATTCCGGTCTCAACCCGGCCTCACTTACCTTCGAGCTTACCGAGACCGCCGCGATCGCCAACTTACAGGCTGCCCGCAAATTCATCGCTGCGCTTAAGGATCTAGGCTGTCGTATGGCGCTGGATGACTTTGGTTCTGGCTTTTGCTCGTTCAACTATTTAAAACATCTGCCAGTCGATTCACTGAAGATCGATGGCGCCTTTGTCCAGCCGCTGGCTACGACCAAGGTCGATCAGGCGATGGTGCAATCAATGAACCAGATTGCCCATGCCCTGGGCAAGACCACCACCGCTGAGTTTGTCGAAAACCAGGAAACCTTTGTTATTTTAAAAGACTTTGGTGTCGATTATGCTCAGGGCCATTACATTGGCAAGCCGCGTAGCAGGTTGATTCATAACCTGGATGATGAAGCCTTGTCAGGAGCCCCTCTTTCCGCTTAACTGCTAAATTATAAACTATGCGCAGAGCTAAACCCCATACCCGATTGCTGCGATTTATCAAGGATGTAATTACCCACACCCCGTTTATCAAAATGATCATCACCCTGGTCATTCTATGGTTGCTGTTTTCTGTTGGCGTGTATCTTGCCGAAAGTGGGATTAAAGAGTCTCCGATCCAGTCTTATGCCGAAGCCCTGTACTGGGGGGTGGCCGCCTTTTCGACGGCTGGCATCGCCGATCAACCTGTCTCGGGTGCCGCACAATTAATCGGCGGCATCTGGATAGTCATTGGCTCGTTGTTGTTTTTTGGTGCTATTGTTGCGACCGTTACAACCTACTTCATGCGCCCTATGCAACGACCGCATAAAAAGATCATTGATACGATTACGTATAACCTGGAACAACTGGATGATCTTAGTATGGAAGAACTTGATCTATTGAAGGATACGGTTGATACCCTGATTGCCCATGTTGAAGAATTGAAGTCAGTGCAATCAGACAAAGACAACGAGTAATTATCTGAGTTAATCAATACTCTTTTCAGCTACTCGTTACTGGCCATGCCTGGTAATTACTGAAACATGTATGAGAGCACGCTTACTGGAATTGCAGGTTGGCGTATTCCATCACCAGCCATTTGCTACCGGCCATTTCAAAGTTGACCTGTACCCGGGCATGGCGACCCTGACCTTCATAATTTAAGACGATCCCTTCACCAAACTTTTGATGAAACACACGTTGCCCGAGCTTAACCGGTGCATCTTTATCCTCGACCTGGGAAACATCGGCATAGCCGCCATCGTACATGGGCGTGGCGACACTGCCACCGAGCCGGACTTCTTCCACATACTCTCTTGGCACTTCGCTGACGAAGCGTGAGGCACGGGCAAACTTTTCTTCGCCATACAGGCGGCGCTTTTCAGCATAACTCAGCACCAGTTTCTCCATCGCCCTGGTCATCCCCACATAACAAAGCCGGCGCTCTTCTTCTAGACGGCCCGGTTCTTCGATGGATAACTTATGGGGAAACAGCCCCTCTTCCAGGCCGCATAAAAATACCTGTTTGAATTCCAGGCCCTTGGCGGAATGCAAGGTCATCAACTGCACACAGTCTTCCCACTCGTCGCCCTGGCGCTCGCCGGCCTCAAGGCTGGCATGGGACAAAAAGGCGGTCAGCACATCCATCCCTTCCAGTTCCTCTTCGAAGGCCTCTTCATCGAACGTGCGACCGGCATTGATCAATTCATCCAGGTTTTCTATCCGGGTCCGGCCTTTCTCACCCTTCTCTTTTTTATAGTGATCAATCAAACCACTCTCGTGAATTACATGCTCGATCTGTTCATGCAACTGAATACCTTCGATCGCCTTTTTCATTTGTGCAATCTTTTGAACAAAGAACTGCAAGGCATTTAATGCGCGTGCAGCCAGTTGCTTATGCTCAATCAGATGATAGGCAGACTGCCACATGGACACACCGGAATTACGCGCATTCACCCGAATTGCTTCGACAGTGCGCCCACCGATTCCGCGGGTGGGCACATTGACGATCCGTTCAAACGAGGCATCATCGCCCTGATTGTTGATTAGTCTTAAATAGGCCAACGCATCCTTGATCTCCTGGCGCTCGAAGAACCGCAGGCCACCATAGACACGATAGGGAATACCATTTTGAATCAAGCGTTCTTCAATCACCCGTGACTGGGCATTGGAACGATACAGCACTGCATTCTCACTCCGTAGTCCACCCTTATCAACCCAGTCCCTGATCTTGTCGACAATAAACTGCGCCTCGTCCTGCTCATTGAACGCTGCATATAACTGGATCAATTCACCTTCACCATCGGCCGTCCACAGCTCCTTGCCCATCCGTTCGGCGTTATTGTCGATTAAGGCATTGGCCGCATTTAAGATATTGCCAGTTGATCGGTAATTCTGTTCCAGTCGATAGGTTTCCGTACCAGAATAATCTTTTGAGAATTGATGAATATTTTCAACCCGCGCACCCCGCCAGCCATAGATCGATTGATCATCATCGCCAACGGCAAACATTGAAATGGTGTTGCCGGCCAGCATCCGTAGCCAGGCATATTGAATGGTATTGGTATCCTGGAACTCGTCTACCAGGATAAACTGAAAACGGTTTTGATAGTGCTGCAGGATCTGCGGCTGTTCCAGCCATAGGGCGTGACTACGTAATAACAACTCGGCAAAGTCCACGACCCCGGCGCGTTGGCAATAACGTTCATACTCGGCATAGATCTCGATCATATGTCGTAAATGCGGATCGTTCTGATGATCGAGACTCTCGGGGCGCTTACCCTCGTCTTTACGGGCATTGATATACCACTGTGATTCCTTCGCCGGCCACTGGCCCTCATCCAGCCCCATCTCCCGAATCACCCGCCGGATCGCCCGCAACTGATCCTCGCTGTCCATCACCGTGAAGTGCTGGGACAGGCCGGCCTCTTTCCAATGCGAACGTAACAGACGATGGGCAATGCCATGAAACGTCCCCACCCACATACCACTGGAAGGGATCCCCAGTAACTGTTCGATACGACCACGCATTTCACCAGCGGCCTTGTTGGTAAAGGTTACTGCCAGGATTCCGTAGGGGGTCACGGATTGCGTCGCTAACAGCCAGGCAATGCGGTGTACCAGGACTCGGGTCTTGCCGCTACCGGCACCGGCCAGCACCAGGACATTATTGGCTTCGGCACACACCGCCTGACGCTGTGCATCATTCAGAGGATCGAGAATTCGGGATACATCCATTACGTAATTCTATCGTATACTCGTGTCACCATGCAGGGACAATTTCAGTTATTTAAAATGCTGGCCGGTATTTGCATCAGCCTGTTCATCGGGATGACTCATCCTGTTATCGCCAGCGATAACACCGATCCGGAGCTCCGCGCTGCCCGCACCGCGATCAATGAAATGGAATATGCGACCGCAGCCACAAAGCTAGTCAGCTATTTAAACCGGCATCCAGAGGATCATTATGCCCTGCAACTGCTCGCCAAGACCTATTTCTGGGATAACCAGTTTGCAGCGGCCAGTAAGACCTACGACAAACTGCTGGCAATGGATCCGAACAACGTTGAATATGTATTTGCTAAGGCCCGGTCACTGATCTGGCTTAACGACATCCAGCAAGCCATTCCTTTGCTGGAGAAAGCCTGGTCGCTGCAAAACAACAATGCGGATATTCTGCGTAACCTGATCCTGAGCTTGAAGCGTAGTGATAAACCCGAACATCTTCAACGGGCTAAAGAATTGAGCCAGGTTGCCATCAAACAGTTTCCCAATATGCATTGGGATCTGATCGTAGAATAACTAATTCAATACCGCGGGTAACTCTTTGGTCAGCGCCTGTTTTTCACTGGCCGCATCACCCATCAGCACAAAACCCAGCAGCTGATCGCCCTGTTTGTAAAGAGCCTTGATCCCGTTATCCATGCTTGTAAATTCCCATTCACCCTGGGTATCGATGGCCGGTGGGGCAACGATGGTTGGCATTGCCGGTGTCTTGACTAACACGGGCATTGCCGGATAACTGACCTGGGCAGGTTCACCGCACAGTGTTGCCGCCAGGGCACGTGCACAATTCATCAACGGCATCACGAATGGCATGAATAATCCACTGACTTCCGCGCAGTCACCCAGTGCATAAATATTTTCATCGCTGCTTTGTAAATAACGATCGACGACTATACCACGCTGACAATCCAGCCCGATGGCATCGGCGAGACGGGTATCAGCGCGCAAGCCAATCGCGGACAATACCAGATCGGCTTCCAGGGTTTGGCCATTACTTAACACAAGTTGATAGCCGGTTTGCGTTTTATTAATTGCATTAACGGTCAACTCAAGCCGCCACTCGACACCCAGTTTCGACAGGGCGCCCTGCAATACCTGCCCGGCTTCAGTGGGTAACAAGGTGCTCATCGGGGCTTGATCAGGACCAATCACAGTTACTGCGTATCCATTCGAGGCCAGGTCATTGGCAAACTCACAACCGATCAAACCGGGGCCAATAATCGCAATCGCCTGACTACTCTGCAGACGGGTCCTAAACCTTGTATAGTCATTCAGATTATTGACCACCAGCACCTCGGCCACGCCATCGCCTTGCATGGGAAACTGGACAGGATTGGCCCCTGTCGCCAATACCAACTTGTCATAACTCAGCTGTTCGCCGTTGTCGCACTGGATAGATCGATTCGCAGGATCAATGGCCGTCACGTGGGTATGAGTCAGGATGGTGGCGTCCAGATCGCTGCGCATCTTGTCCGCATCCGCCATGGACAGTTCTGCTGGCTGTTTTTGCTTGGTCAGCGCATTGGACAACATGGGTTTCGAATAAAAGGCACCGTCATCCCGGGTCACCAGGGTAAGTTTGATGTCTGTTGAGCGTTTGCGGATTTCTCTGGCCAGGTTATACCCCGCCAGGCCGGTACCAATAATAACAATCGAAGTCATTAGTAAGCTGGCAGTTAAACTTTGACCATCTCAAAATCAGATTTGGCTACACCGCATTCGGGGCACTGCCAGTCATCAGGAATGTCTTCCCATTTAGTGCCAGGGGCAATACCTTCATCAGGGAGACCTTCGGCTTCATCGTAGATAAATCCGCAGATCATGCATTCCCATTTATTCATCTTTCAGCTCCTATGCTGTATCTTGTCATTAGAAACGGCCGCCATCTTAAGGATAAGCGACGACCCCGTCAAAGTATCTATATGATTAAAAATCACAAATTCCAGTCTCTATCCTGGCTTTTTCTCGGTTTAGGCCTGTTTCTGTTCAACCCTGTTAGCATCAACAAGCTATTCGCCAGTCCGATCAGTCATCGCGAAAGTTTCAGCATACTGGTTAATCCTGACACCGAGATTAACGTGGAGCATTTCCCTGCGTCGGGTGAGACAATTTTTATCTGGCAACCCCACGAGCGTGGAATCCAGAGTATCGATCGCCAATTAGCGAGCCAGCTGGCAAATAACAACATCGACGTCTGGCTAGTGGATTTACTGGAAGCCTACTTTCTACCGAATACAGCGAGTAACATGGATCGACTCTCCGGCGAAGGTTTTCAACAACTCATCAACACTGCCATCAGCAAAAACAAAACCGTTGTGGTTGGCTCAAGCGGGCGTGGTGCAATACCGGTATTACGTGGTGTACGTGACTGGCAATTACAGAGCAAAGACCAGAGCCACTTCGCCGGGCTAATCCTGCTTAGCCCCAAGTTATTTGTTAAAACCCCACAGCCGGGAACAGCTGCCGAGTTCATGCCGATTGTTGAAGCGAGTGACTTACCGGTGTATCTCCTGCAACCCAACAAGTCCCCGTGGTTCTGGAAATTGAAACAAACTATTGAAGCACTACAAACCAGTGGTAGCGATGTTTATATCAAGCCACTGGATAAGTTACGCGATCGTTTCTACTTCCGACCTGATGCGTTTCCCCATGAAGTAGCAGCCGGTAGTGAACTCTTTCGTGACCTGCAGTTGGGCATTAAGCTATTAACCAATCAACGCATGCTGACCCGCACCCCCGCGGCTCAGCTAGCAGAAAAAAATATAGCGACAGGCAAACAGGAACGTAAGCTCGAAGTTTACAAGGGTAACCCGGAACCGCCGGAATTAAACCTGCCGCGACTAAACAGACAGCCCTTCAATCTGGATTCACTCAATGGTCAGGTCGTGTTAGTCAATTTCTGGGCCAGCTGGTGTCCGCCCTGTGTGCATGAAATGCCCTCCATGCAGCGACTGGCTACCCAATTTAACAATAAACCCTTTACCATTGTTGGTGTCAATATGGCAGAGACCCCGGCAGAAGTTGAAAAATTTCTGAATACGCGGGTTAAAGTAGACTTTCCGATTGTCATGGATACTGATGGCGAGGCCTTGAAGGCCTGGGGTGTATTTGCCTTTCCCACCAGCTATGTAGTGGATAAACAGGGTAAAATACGTTATGCCCTGTTCGGCGCTGTGGAGTGGGATAAACCCGAGATCGTGGAAACATTGAAAATTTTAATTAACGAATAACAAACATATAGGATAATCAACTTGCCTATCACCTGGAATCCAGATCCTGCTATTTTTGAAATCGCTGGCCGCGAGTTACGTTGGTACGGCCTGCTGTTTGTTTCAGGGTTTTTAGTCGGCTTTTATATTATGCAGTGGATGTATAAGCGTGAAGGCAAGAACACAAAACAACTGGATCGGTTACTCTACTATATGTTTGGTGGTGCAGTAATCGGTGCACGCCTGTTGCATTGCCTGGTCTATGAACCTGAATATTATTTATCGAGTTTGTCCACCGTCATCGAGATTCTGTTTATCTGGAAAGGCGGGCTGGCCAGCCATGGTGGCACGCTGGGTATGTTACTCGCCGTGTATCTGTTTCAGCGTAGAAGCGAAGACAGTTTTTTATACATCACCGACCGACTTTCGATTCCGATTTCTTTAGGTGCGATGTCAATCAGACTAGGTAACTTCTTTAACTCGGAAATTCTTGGCAAACCAACTGACAGCATGTTTGGAATTATCTTTTCCAAAGTCGATAGTCTCCCACGTCACCCTGCACAGCTTTATGAGGCGGCGGCCTACTTGTTTACTTTCCTGCTATTGTTGTACTTATACAAGACGCGTATCAAACAACTGGGGGAAGGCTTTTTGATTGGCGTGATGTTTGTCAGCATCTTCAGTTTCAGGTTCCTGATAGAATTTGTTAAAACCGAGCAGGCTGATTATACCTTGTCGATTCCGCTTAATGTCGGCCATCTGTTAAGTATTCCGTTTATTATCCTCGGCTTTTTGCTCGTCTATATCAGCTACCGACAAAAGGGAAAGCAATGAGTTCAGTTGAAGTCTTCTCAGCTAATTCGACGACTGAGGCCCATCTGGTTCAAGGTCTACTGGCC
>JASFLV010000033.1:0-13407 GCA_050117915.1 Thioalkalispiraceae bacterium
ACAATCCTCAATAAAGAGACCGCCGTTTCTCACAAGCAACTTTGCATGGTGACTACTAACGGTAGTGTCTTCAAGACGTAGATCGTTGTCCAGTTTACGTCCGATTGTGAATACATTTCGGCTAATAATCAGTTCGTCTATTTTTCGACCATTATATCGGACTGTCAATTTGTTGAGCATATAAGTCATTCCCACCCTTCAACTCTTTAATATTATAGGCAACCAGAAGGTCTAGATGAATTGTATGGATAAATAATATATAGATTCAACACGAAATGTAGTATTTTCAATCATCGCGGATCGATGACAGCAGGTATGCAGAGATGTACCGGAAATGCCGCAGCATTAGGCGGGGGTATCAGGAAGCTCGCCATGCAAGCGTGAAAAATAAATATCCAGTTCGGCCAGAACATGTTCAAGTACCCCGGACGCAATTGATGCTCCTTTGCCGTCATGGGCACAAAACAGGTCCTCTGCCCGATCACGAAAAATACGGGCTGCCAGCTCCTCGTCTGCACCACCATGGTACATTTCAAATACATCATCCCCCTTATCATCCTGCCCCCAGTGCCAACGAGTGGCACGCCCATGGGCAATGGTATGACCGCCAAAACTCTCGAGTTTCTCGCGGTCTTCTTCACCGATGAGGTTATTAGGTAATTTTATAATTTTCGCCATGTCACTTCTCCCGAGCAACGACTACTTCGAAATACCTCCCATCATGATAACCAGAAAGGAGATTGCTAGACACCTATATTATTAACCCGCATAACGTCTGGCAACATTATAACGCTTGTTACCCAATTCATTTAAAAGGTCTACATAGGAATCGGTGAATTTCCAGACGCCCTCTCGTTCCAGTTGTGTTGTGAGTACATTTAGATCAATACCCAGTTTACTCAGACTAACAAGCTGCTGGTTGGCAGCATCCTGCTGTTCTTCCAGGCTGGCATGCAATTCACCATGTGCCTGGAAATTATCCAGGGTTGCCGGTGTCAATGTATTCACCGTATTACCGCCAATCAACTCCTCGACATAGAGCACATCAGAGTATTCAGGATTCTTGGTGCCTGTACTTGCCCACAACAATCGCTGTATCCTGGCACCTTTATCAAGTTTAGTCTTTACTGCTGCTGAATTGCATTCTTTCTTAAAATGCTGATAAGCCAGCTTAGCACTGGCTATCGCCGTTTTACCTTTTAGCCTGAGCGCTTCAGGCGTGCCGATTTCATCCAGTTGCGCATCCACTTTTGTGTCAATCCGACTCAGGAAAAACGAAGCAACCGATGCAACTTTTCCAGGCTCAGGATTTTTCGCCAAACCACTGAGATATGCCTCTAGTACTTTTTTATACCGTTCGACAGAAAACAGCAATGTGGCATTGACATTGATCCCTTCTGCGATCAGCTGTTCGATTGCAGTTAAGCCGGGCTCGGTTGCAGGGACCTTGATCATAAGATTGGGCCGGTCTACTGAACGCCATAAATGTCGCGCTGCTTTTATAGTCACATTACTTTCAAATGCCAGGTAAGGCGAGACTTCGAGGCTAACAAATCCATCGCTGCCCCCACTTTCACGGTAGACAGGTTCGAGAATATCTGCCGCCAGTTGCACATCCTGGATAGTTAGCCACTCATAGAGTGTCTGATCATCGATTTCATGATCGGCCTGCAGGAAGTCTCGAATCGTGTCATCATAATCAGTACTTTGTGTGATCGCCTGGTTAAATATCGTAGGATTACTGGTTACACCGCGGATTCCCTCCTCAACCAATGCCTGGAGACCACCTCGTAACAACAGATTCCGGTCAATATAGTCAAGCCAGATGGACTGACCATACAAATGCTGTAGCTTAGTGAGTTTTGACATGGTTATTTCCCCTTTTTCGGAACTGACGGTTCTGACGACATCGACACATAATTTTCATTCTATACTGTGAACAACAAAACTGACATGCATTGATATAAATCAATGACGCGAATCACTCATACCATGATCATGGCTGTGGTTATTCTTTTACTCGTGATGCAGATTACGACAAAGACAAAAAGTTTTGTAACCCATGCTGAAGCCGATGATATGTCACCATTCCTGTTACGTAGCTGTGTCATATTAGGTCTGCCGGATGTACAAAAAATACTCTTGGCGATGTGCATATGGCAGTGCAACGGTGCATACTGTAATCGTGTCATCGTGAGTTGCTTTAACAGTTATCGCGAACCACCTGAAATGAATGATGTTTGTTGCGCATACCAGGAGAAAACATGAATCCTCGCGCAGAAAATCGACAGGAACAAAGTGGACATGTTGTTGCGGTGCGGGGCAATGTCGTTGATGTTGGCTTTACCACTCATCTGCCACTTCGCAACCAGCAGCTACGCACCGGTTCAGACTATCGCATCGTCCTCGAAGTGCAAACCCACCTCGATACTACCACCGTCCGTTGCATCGCGCTTAATTCCACCCGCCACCTGGGTCGGGGGATGCCTGTTCAGTCAACCGGCGATATCTTACAAGTTCCCGTGGGTGAAGCATTGCTTGGACGTATGCTGGATGTCTTTGGTGAAGCCGTAGACAATGGGGGTGATATTGACGCACAGGAATACTGGCCTATTCATCGCCCCTTAATACCGCTTGCCGATCGGATCACCGGCAATGAAATTTTCGAAACCGGGATCAAGGCGATTGACCTGTTGGCACCGTTAGAACGCGGCGGGAAGTCCGGTATGTTTGGCGGTGCCGGCGTAGGCAAGACTGTATTAATCAATGAACTGATCAATAACATGGCCGAGCAGTATGAAGGCGTCAGTTTATTTTGTGGCATTGGTGAGCGTATGCGTGAGGCTGAGGAAATGTATCACGCCATGCAGGAATCAGGCGTCCTGGATAAAGCAGTGCTCATTTATGGACAAATGAATGAACCCCCCGGGGCCCGGTTTCGGGTTGGGCATGCCGCATTATCGATTGCGGAATACTTTCGCGACGTAGCTAAACGGGATGTGTTGTTGCTCATCGACAATATATTTCGCTTTGTCCAATCCGGGACTGAAGTCTCCGGTTTGATGGGACAAATTCCTTCACGCGTGGGTTATCAACCAACCCTGGCTTCAGAGCTGGCCGCACTGGAGGAGCGAATCTGTAGTTCACGCAGTGGCAGTATTACCTCCGTGCAGGCGGTGTATGTCCCGGCAGATGATCTGACAGACCCTGCTGCCACCCATATTTTTTCGCATTTGTCAGCGTCCATTGTGTTATCGCGCAAACGCGCCAGTCAGGGACTCTACCCGGCGATCGATCCATTACAAACAGATTCGAAAATGCTAAACCCAAGCATCGTCGGCAAACGACACTATCAGGTCGCACAATCTGTACGTAATACGCTTGCCGAGTATGATGATCTCAAGGACATTATTTCAATGCTCGGCATGGAGGAACTTTCTCGTCGCGATCGAGACACGGTCAGCAAGGCACGCCGTCTCGAACGATTTTTAACACAACCTTTTTTCTCCACAGAGCAGTTTACGGGTAAACCAGGCAAGCTGGTGCCCCTTGAAGATACTATCGATGGCTGCGAACGTATCCTTGCCGGCGAATTTAGTGAATCAAATGAAAAGGCATTATATATGATTGGCAAGATCGAGGATGCTGAGATTGCCAGACAGGATAATAATGACGAACAATCGGAATAACGATATGCATCTACAGATACTATTGCCCAGCGAAGTCCTGGTCGACGAAGATGTTATTAAAATTATTGCAGAAGCCGAGAACGGATCATTTTGTTTATTGCCGCGTCATGTTGACTTTGTAACGGCATTAGTCCCGGGGGTCGTTTCTTTTTTTAACCACGAGGCTGAAGAACAGTTTGCGGCTATAGATCACGGCATACTTGTAAAATGCGACAAGGATATTTTTATCTCATGCATTAACGGAGTACGGGGACAACAGCTGAGTGAATTGGAAGACCTTGTTGTGGAGCGTTTTCTGGAATTGGATGAACATGAGCGCAAGGCGCGTACCGCGCTTGGTCGTCTCGAAGCAGGAACATTACGCGGTTTTTTTGAATTACAGGAGAAATTCCATGGCTGATTCACCTGATCCAGTTAAGCCCGGTAGTCATAGAGAACAACTTGGCAAAAAGGTCGGTCAGCGTGCAACACGCAAGCAACGCGCCCGGGAACAAAACAAACGCTCAGCCTGGTTCGGACTGGGTATGTTTGGACTAGTCGGATGGTCAGTAGCTATTCCCACCATTATTGGTATTGCCATCGGTATCTGGATAGATCGGCGTTGGCCAGGACAGGTATCCTGGACACTGACCTTTTTAATCATAGGCGTAACGTTGGGTTGTCTGAATGCCTGGTACTGGATTAAACAGGAGAGTGAGCGTGACTGAAATAACCATGGTGCTGGAGAGCTTAAAATGAATGAATGGTTTGACTTTGTTATCATGTTTATTGCAGGTAGCTTGATAGGTCTGGTTTTCTACCTGGGCCTGTGGCTAACTGTGCGTAAGCTACAACAGGTACGTCATCCTGCCCTGTTGATGCTCGCCAGTTTATTGTTACGTTTTGCTTTTGCCCTGGCAGGATTCTACCTGATTGCACACTATGGTGGTTGGCAACAACTATTGGTAGCGGTTGTTGGCTTTACACTCATACGGATTATACTTTCATCACGTCTACGCCCTAAGCAAAACACGCGGGAGGTAGAAACATGAAAATCAGTCCCGATGAAGTAGTTTTCTGGCAATGGGGCCTGTTCGAACTTAATGCCACCATTGCCTTCACCTGGCTGGTGATGTTGATCCTCACGGTATGCTCGTGGTTGGTGACTCGTCGCTTATCTACCGGGATCCATATCTCGCGCTGGCAGAACTTGTTGGAAGTTATGGTGACTGGTATTCGCGATCAGATCCAGCAGGTCAGCCATCAGAAACCAGGCCGCTATTTATCGTTTGTAGGTACGCTTTTTCTATTCATTGCCACAGCCAACCTGCTGAATGTTGTTCCTGCTTATCAGGCACCAACTGGTTCATTATCTACCACTACGGCCCTGGCTATCTGTGTCTTTGTTGCAGTTCCACTTTACGGTATTGCCTCCGAAGGACCTGTTAATTATCTACGCAATTATGTCAAACCTACCTGGTTGATGTTGCCATTCAATATCATTGGTGAGATCTCCCGAACGATTGCCCTTGCTGTCCGTTTGTATGGCAATATCATGAGTGGAACCGTCATTGTTGCAATCCTGCTCAGCCTGACCCCGTACTTTTTTCCAGTTGTCATGCAATTATTAGGTTTACTCACAGGTATGATTCAGGCCTATATCTTTGCTATTTTGGCCATGGTCTATATTGCTTCAGCGACCTCTGCGCATCGACACGACGAACAGAACAATACCACAGACTTAACATCACACGATAAAGATTCAAAAAAACAAGGAGAACCCCATGGATAACATTTCAATAATAGGCATGGTATCTGTCATTACTGCAGGGTTGACTATTGCCATCGGCTCCATTGGCCCAGCACTGGGTGAAGGCCGAGCTGTAGCACAGGCACTCAGTGCCATTGCCCAACAACCGGATGAGTCTGGAACCATCACCCGCACCTTGTTTGTTGGCCTGGCGATGATTGAGTCGACAGCAATTTACTGTTTTGTCGTCGCGATGATTCTTATCTTTGCCAATCCCTTCTGGGATCAGGTCACTACAGCAGCAGGAGGTTGATGAATGAGTATTGACTGGATCACAGTCTCAGCCCAGATCATTAATTTTCTCATCCTGGTCTGGCTGCTCAAACGTTTCTTATATCGACCAGTCATTCGCGCCATGGATCGTCGTGAACAGCGAATTGCTGATCGACTGAATGATGCCGAATCGCGTGAACAACTTGCCAACCAGGCACAACACGAATACGAAACAAAACAACGGGAACTTGAACAGCAAAAAAATGAAATATTAAATCATGCAAAAGAAGACGTAGAAAAACAAAAGCGCCAATGGCTGGATGAGTCACGGGAGCAGGTCGCCGAAACCCGTCAAAACTGGCAGGCACAGGCAAAACAGGAAAAGGCGGAATTTCTCAGTAATCTACGTTATCAGGCATCAACCGCGATCCAGACTATCGCGCGTAAGGCGCTGAATGACCTGGCTGACACTGAACTGGAAGAATATATCATCCAGGTCTTTATAGAACGATTGAAAAGACTTGATAAAGATACCCGCGAATCTCTGGCTGATAAAAAACAGCCTGTTCAACTGGTCAGCACATTCAAGTTGAATAGTTCCATACGCTCCCACCTAACCCGGGTGATCCACGATAACATCGCGGCAGCTATTGAGGTGAACTACACAACTTCACCGGATCTGCTTTGTGGAATAGAACTTCGCTGCGGTGAAATGCGCCTGAGCTGGAACCTGGCAGAATACCTGGAGTCGCTCGAAGCACAGCTTGAACAGGCCTTCGCCGTAACTAAACGTTCTGATAAAGAGGCATAACCTCGTGTTAGACAAACTACTCGACGAAACCATAAGTACTTTCAACAAAACAATTGAGGAAAGTGTCTGTGAATTAAAACCACGTGAAACTGGAACCGTACTCCAGGTTGGTAAGGGGATTGCCAGAGTCAGCGGCCTGCCAAGTATTACTTCAGAAGAGCTTGTGCGTTTTCCCGGTGGCCTGTTTGGCATTGCAATTAACCTTGAGCCTGCCGAAGTGGGTGTTATGTTACTTGGTGATAATGATAAATTATCAGCTGGCGTCGAGGTCAATGCGACCGGGCGCGAAGCAGATACACCGGTTGGTGAAAACCTGTTGGGTCGCATTATTGATGCAACAGGGCGCGTGCTTGATCAGGGTAAACCATTGCAATTCAGCGAACGTCGCCCAATAGAGAACCCGGCGCCTGCAATCATGGAACGTGCCCCGGTGACAGTACCACTGGAGACAGGGATCAAGGCTATCGATGCCCTGATACCGATTGGTCGTGGCCAACGGGAATTGATAGTCGGCGATCGGCAAACGGGTAAAACCTCGGTCGCGGTAGATACCATCATTAATCAACATGACAAGGAGATTGTTTGTATCTACTGTGCCATTGGTCAACGCGGAACTGCCGTGGCCCGTGTGGTTGACACTTTACGAAAACACAAAGCAATGGAAAATACCATTGTTGTTGTTGCCTCAGATCAAGATCCTCCCGGCTTACGCTACATCACGCCCTATGCCGCAACCACTATGGCAGAATACTTCATGCAAAAAGGACGGGATGTATTGATCGTCTATGACGATCTGACCCGACATGCACGCGCCTACCGGGAGCTCTCTTTGCTATTACGCCGACCGCCGGGTCGTGAAGCCTATCCTGGTGATATTTTCTATATCCACTCCCGTTTGCTGGAACGTGCTACTCACTTAATTGACGAACAAGGTGGCGGTTCACTGACCGCCTTACCAATAATCGAGACCCAGGCACAGGATATCTCAGCTTATATACCGACAAACCTGATATCGATTACTGACGGTCAAATTTACTTATCACCGACCCTGTTTCATAAAGGCCTGCTACCGGCAATTGATATAGGAAAATCAGTATCGCGTGTTGGTGGTAAAACACAGTATCCTGCGTTTCGCAGTATCGCCGGTGACCTGCGCCTTTCCTATTCACAATTCGAAGAACTGGAGACATTTGCTCGTTTTGCCACACGTCTCGATAAAGAGACCCGTAAATCCATTAAACATGGTCGCCGCGTACGAGAAGTATTAAAGCAACATGAACATCAGCCATTACGGGCTAGCGAGCAAATGGCTATTCTCAAATCAGTAAACAACGGGCTGTTGGATGACTTACCCCTGGAAACCATTGTTGATACGGAAGCAGCCATCCAACAACGTGTCACAGACGAGCTACCCGAACTATGTGTGCGGATGGATGCAGGTGAAAAACTTGAAGAATCCGAATGGCAGCAAATACTGGAGGTAGCCAGTGCTGCCATAGCACAATCTCAGAAACAATCGCAGGCTGGATAAGCATGGAATCACTCGAGCAATTGCACAAACAACTGGATAACCTCAATGACCTGCGCACGATTGTTAAAACAATGAAGGCCTTGTCTGCGGCGAGTATTCGCCAGTACGAACACGCAGTCAATGCCGTCACTGGCTATTACCATACTGTTGAACGTGGGTTACATGTGGTACTCAAAGACATGCCACAAGCAACAAAACCAAGACCAGCTTCTCAGCAATCCGCTCGCCTTGCTGCGGTTATATTCGGGTCCGACCATGGTCTGTGCGGACGTTTTAACGAAGAGATTGCCGAATACAGTATCGAGCGAATGAATTCCACAGCAGCTGCCCCTGATAATCGTCTGTTACTCGCGGTCGGAGCACGTGTTGCAGCCAGTTTAGAACATGCGGGTGAATCGATTGAAGAAGACTTCCTGGTCCCCGGTTCCGCAAACCAGATAACTGCCACAGTGCAACAAATACTGTTGAAGGTCGATGAATGGCGAACAGAATCGAAAATACACTATGTCTTTCTGTTCTATAATCGTCACTCCGGAGGCAAGAGCTATCAACCTCATGCCATTGAACTCTTACCTGTCAATCTCAGTCGCTTCCATCGACTCCAGGAAGAACGTTGGCCATCCCGTAGTTTGCCAACCTTCACTATGCAGCGAAAAGCACTATTAAGCCGCCTTCTGCATCAATATTTGTTTGTCTCAATATTTCGGGCCTGCGCCGAATCCCAGGCCAGTGAACACACCAGCCGACTAGCCGCGATGCAATCCGCCCAACGTAATCTTGACGAACGCCTGGAAGAAGTCACTATGACCTTCCGTCGAGCCAGACAAAATCTTATTACCACTGAATTACTGGATGTCGTCGCTGGATTTGAAGCGATAAGCAGCCAGGGAGACCGGTTCAAACAATGATAATATGTCAAATAAGTAAATTTAGATTACTTAAAAGATTCTATTAGATATTTTCTTATTAGTGATATCATAAATACCGAAACACTGCCCACATTCCTCACCGCTACGCTGATCAAAGTAAAGCACGCGCAACTTGAAATCAGCTGGCGGCATAAGCATCTGCCCCTCGAACAGCGTGTCATAGGAAGCACCACCAATCATTCTATGCACCTGGGTAAGATAAATGCGACCCAGAACACCCGCACGTAATAATGTTTCCAGGACACCTGGGCCTGCGATCGAATAGATCTGTTGGTAGCCTTTTGAATTTAATTGCTCGATAAGCTTCTGTCCTTCCACCTGCTTGCCTTTACCTGCATACAGAACTTTGGCCCCACTACTTTCGATTTTCTCAATCGTGTCCGTATCTGCCTGTTCACCAGTGGCCACATACACATCACGATCCAGTTCCTCACAGACCTGTGACAACGGTAAATTGAGACTGGCGCTAAGAATCACGACTGCCGGCTGGGCAGTCATACTCTGCTGGCGACGCCATGCCTTCAGATCCTGAAAGGCTGGCTCATCACTGACTGGCAAGCCAGCCTGGGCTTCACCTTTCGCCAGTTCCCTGAGATAACGAGCACTGACGAGCAATACGTCTGCACGTGCTGCCAGTTCCTGATAAAGTCGCCAGTCACGTGGATTGGTAATAAATTCCGGGACCCCACGTTTGCCGGTTACCGGATGTTCAATCGCAATACGTCCATCCATACTGGTAATGAAATTAGTATAGACCAAAGGCTTTTGCTCATCTGAATCTGCCTGCAGGTAAAGACCTTCCAGGTCCAGATCATGTTGCAGTTGAGGATAAAGCTGTATGATTTTACGAGAATTTTTCAATTTAACTCGCCTTCTTCATGAATAGACTTTATCAGGCTACAAATTAAATCCTGCTCCAGCATGTGCAGCTTAACTACAACAATCTAGTAAAATAGTGATCTGTATTCAACAACAGTAGCATGATACTTTTTTGGTTCTTTTCTTTAAATTTAAAACTAAAGCATTAGTGAACATTGATAATTATCAATATTGCAAGACCGCAAAAAGGTTTATCGATTAGTATTTGTAGAGGCATTGTTTTATCAATGCATGAAACTTTTGAAGCGATACTTTAATAATATTATATTATTATACTTTATGCATATATCATTGATAATTCTCAATGTCGCTGAAGATATAGTTTGCAAAAATCTACACTTTGAAATAGTCGGATAATGCTTATGTCGAATTTATGGATCAGTATCTTTGTCGGAATCGCAATACTTGTTATCTCGATACCGATTGTAATACGCATCCGCCATCCACAGCAAAAACCTTTGGCGGCCTATTTGATTTTTATTACTGTTTTTGTATTGATCGCATTTTTTCTGTTTAGCCTGTTAATGTCATTTATAACCAATGCAGGTCTGGAAACACTCCTTCATCAACCTCTATTGATTATATTATTTCATGTCCTGGTATTTATCCCGGCCCTGGTTGTGGCAATCTGGCTAGCCGCCAAACCACCCTGGCGACAAGGCCCACCTAATTAATTGCGACCCCTGCTAGAAGAGGTTTTATTATGTATAGAAAAATTAGCGAAATAACTGGTTACTCCATCCATGCAACTGATGGTGATATTGGCCATTGTCATGACTTCTTGTTCGATGATCGTAGTTGGGCTGTTCGCTATATGGTGGCGAAGACTGCCAAATGGCTGCCTGGGCAACAAGTTATCATCTCACCTGTTTTCCTCGAGGAACCTGACTGGGAGGGGAAGAGATTTCCGGTTCGCTTAACCAAAGATCAGGTAGCAAAAAGTCCACCCCTCGAAGAACACGCACCCGTCTCAAAAGAGTATGAGATCATGTTTCATCAATACTATGCCTTACCCTTTTACTGGCTTGGCCAGCAGTTATGGGGCACCCACCCGGACCCCGCCGGTGTCATTCATCCCGTACCTGATGCACCGAAACTGGAGGAGGACGCCAGTGATATTGATGAGGGCCATTTACGTTCCACTGAAGAAGTTAACGGTTACCATATCGCAGCGAGTGATGGTGAGATCGGTCATGTGGAAGATTTTCTGATCGACGATGTAACCTGGGCGATACGCTATCTGGTCGTCGATACCAGCAACTGGTTACCCGGACGTAAAGTCCTTCTCTCACCGGACTGGCTTGAAACGATCAAATGGGCTGAAGAAAAGGTCTATGCTAACCTTAAAGTGGAGGCCATCAAAAACAGCCCAGAGTATGATCCCTCACAACCGGTAAATCGGAGCTATGAGAGTGAACTCTTCGCTTATTACGAACGACCACCCTACTGGGAATGAAGCAACCTAACAGCGAGAACAAGGAGGCACATTGAGTTATCTTCTTGATCGGCAAAGGCAACCACTTATCGTCGACCTGGACAATAATGAAGATCCACCCAGGAAAAAACCGCCTCCTGTAAAAGAGCCGCCTGGTAAAAAGCGTCCACCGATAAAAGAACCTCCTGAGCGAGGTTAGCGCATGCCTGTTCATAATACGGAAATCGCGAATATCTTTGACAAGCTTGCCGACCTGCTCGAGATCGAAGATGCGAATCCCTTTCGCGTGCGTGCCTATCGCAATGCTGCACGTACCATACGTGGTGATGCCAGAAGCATGGCAGCGTTAATCAAACAGGGTGAAGACCTCTCAAAACTGCCTGACATCGGCAAGGACCTTGCTGAAAAAATCAGGACGATTGTAGAAACCGGCAAGCTACCACTCCTTGACGAAATCCAAACCCGTACCCCACCTGCACTAAGCGATATGATGAAAATGAAGGGCCTGGGACCAAAACGGGTCAAGACTCTTTATAAAAAACTCAAAATCGAGAGTATTGATGATTTAAAACGTGCTGCACGTAGTGGCAAGATCAGAGAACTGGAAGGCTTCGGCAAAAAGACCGAGCAGATGATCCAACAACGTGTAGAACGTTACACCGGCGAAACAACCCGTACCAAACTGATCGAGGCTGAAGATATCGCGATGACCCTGGTTGCCTATCTAAAGAAAAGTAATGGGATCAAAAAGATTACTATTGCCGGTAGCTATCGTCGCTGCAAGGAAACGGTTGGTGATCTTGACATATTAGTCACCGCCAAAAAGAACAGTAACGTTATTGATCGTTTTGTGAAATATGATGAAGTCGATAACGTGATCTCGAAGGGCACAACCCGTTCCACGGTAGAGTTGCGTACGGGTTTATCAGTCGATTTGCGTGTTGTGCCAGAAGTAAGCTATGGCGCCGCACTCCACTACTTTACCGGCTCAAAGGCACATAACATTGCGATACGTCGAATTGGCGTCAAGAAAGGCTATAAGGTAAATGAATATGGAATTTTCAAGGGTGATAAACGGATTGCCGGCAAGACAGAAGAAGAAGTGTATAAAAAAGTTGGGCTACCGTACATTTCCCCTGAGTTACGCGAAAACCGGGGTGAGATCGAGGCCGCCAGGAAATCACAACTCCCCGAACTGATTACCATAGAAGATATCCAAGGAGACTTGCACTGTCATAGCAAGGCCAGTGATGGACATAATAGCTTGAAGGAAATGGCAGAAGCTGCTGCAAACAAAGGCTATCAGTACGTTTCGATCAATGACCACAGTAAGCATGTCAGTGTCGCCCATGGTCTGAACAAGAAACGCCTGCTGGAACAGATTAAACAAATCGATTCACTCAATGAAAAACTGGAGAATATCGTTGTGCTCAAATCCAGTGAGGTCGATATTCTGGATGATGGTCGCCTCGATTTACCGGATAGCATCTTAAAAGAACTGGATTTCACTGTCTGCGCTGTCCATTACAAGTTCAATCTAACCCGCAAGCAACAAACCGAACGTATCCTGCGCGCAATGGATAATCATAATTTTAATATTCTCGCCCACCCCACCGGTAGGTTAATTAACGAGCGTGAGGCCTATCGGGTCGACCTGGAGAAGATTATGCAAGCCGCCAAAGAGCGTGGTATTTTTCTTGAACTCAATGCGTACCCGGATCGTCTGGATCTGACCGATGAGTCCTGTATGCTGGCAAAAGAACTGGGGGTCAAGATCGCCATTTCAACAGATGCACACAAGACATCAGATCTCGACTTTATGCGTTTTGGTATCAATCAGGCACGCCGTGGCTGGCTGGAAGCAAGTAACGTAATCAATACACTTGATCTGAAAGAACTACGAAAATTATTCAAACGTAACTTATAAAATGGTTTTTCAATTAATGAGTACGGGGCTTTGTCAATGCAAAATCATAATTTTAGCCGGCGTCACTTTCTCAGTCTGCTTGGCATAGCATTTCCTGCACTTTATGGGGTTTCCAGTTTAACCCTGGCCAGTAAACTGGCGGCAACAAACAGAAAGGCAACAGTAATAAACGATCCGAAAAAACCAACCGTTGGTATCGCCCTG
>JASFLV010000034.1:0-13381 GCA_050117915.1 Thioalkalispiraceae bacterium
CTTGAGATAATTGCGATGTGGCTGTATGTCATGTCAATTCGTGATGCACCACTGCACCTGAGTTTACCTTATCTTTCTTTTACGCCAATTTTTATTATTGGTACAGGCTATCTGTTCCTGGGTGAAACGGTTACCTGGGATGGTGCGCTGGGAATTGTGCTTATTGTGTTGGGTGCATATATCTTAAATATTGAGCAAGTGAATTACCGATGGCGGAACCTGCTTGCACCGATTACCGCAATCTTTAGAATAAGAGGTTCACTGCTGATGCTAGTGGCAGCGCTTATCTACAGTTTCACCGGTGTATTAAGCAAAAAAGCCATGCTTTACACGGAGGCACACACCTTTGGCGCGCTCTATTTTTCATTAATTGGTATAGCTTCTCTATTTGTGGTTTTAATTTTTCAACCGCACCTGATAAAAAAGATTGGGGCCAAACCTGGACCAGGATTACTCGTCAGCATACTGATGGCTTTTATGGTCGTGACCCACTTTATTGCACTGGAATTAGTTGAAACCGCATATATGATCTCGGTGAAACGCACGAGCATGATATTTGGCATGCTTATCGGCGCCTGGATGTTTAGAGATATGAGCTTCCGACAACATCTGCCTGCAGGGCTGATCATGCTAACCGGTGTTGGATTTATTCTGCTCTAGCTGAAGAAGAATCTGTTTGAGACAGTCACAGATATGCCGATAAAGTTAGGGAGTATCGGTTTTATGTTAAACTTGATTAATTCAGTAAATTTTTATGATCTGTTTGCGTATCAAAGAGTTATTATCTGTGTTATCTAATTTAGAGTAAATTATTAACTATACTCTATTAAATCCATATTAATATTTACCATAATTTAAATAGGCTATTGACATGTCAAAGGCGATTGCAGAACTGGATTTAGGATTGGAGCGTGATCTCTTCCTGCGTAACCTGCTCAGAGAATTATCCGGGACGCTGGAAGAAGTCGTTGGCTTCGATGAGGCCGCTGGATTTATCAGTATCGTCGGGCAGCATATTGGCGACTGGATAAACAAATCTTATCTGGATGCGTTACAGGATGAAAAGTTGAACCAGGAACAGGTTATCGATGTGCTTGTCGATCTAAAGCGTCGTATTCAGGGTGATTTTTATCTTGAGTCACTTGAAAGAGATAAAATCATACTCGGCAACAGACGCTGTCCGTTCGAAGAAAAAGTCGAAGGGCGTAGTTCATTATGCATGATGACCTCCAATGTCTTTGGCACCATTGCAGCTGAGAACCTTGGTTACGCAAAAGTCTGCCTGCATGAAACTATTGCCAAGGGTGACCAGGGATGCAAGATTGTTGTGCATCTTGAAGATAATGATGAAGCACGTACTGATCCGGGGAATGAGTATTTTGCCACATAATTTCATAACGAGTTAGCATGGTTGCTAATCAATTTCAAATAATAACAGACGCACTACCTGAAGCATTAATTCTTATCTCAGACCAGCTTGAAATCGTCTCGGTCAATAAGGCGGCTTTGGAGGTTTTTGGCTGTGTAGTTGATAAGCTTGTTGGCAGGCAGCTGACTGATATAACTACGAATAGCGAACAAAATCTTTTACAGCAAATGAAGATGTGGTTACGTTCTCGTAAGCCCTTGCCCGCTACGCTACACTGGAACAATACGCTCACCCAAATGGATAAATGGTCCTGCCATGGATTTTTATTGAAACCTAAACAGGTTGATGAAACTGGATATGTGATTATACGTTGTATCTTGGGTAAGAAGCCGTCCAAAGACTTCATGGATTTAAACCGTGAGTTCCATAAACAAACTGAAATGTTACGCAAGTTACAAAAGAGTCGTGATGAGTTGGCAGCCGAACATGAGCGTGCGATGGTAACACTGGAAAGTATCGGCGATGCGGTAATTACTACCGATGAAAACGGGATAATAGAGTACTTGAACCCAGTTGCAGAACAGCTTACAGGGTGGTCCAGTCAGGAATCAAATGGGAAAAAACTTCTCGAGGTGTTTAATATCATTAATGAGATTACCCGCCAGCCTGCCATTGATCCTATTTCCCGTTGCCTGGAAGAGAACCGGATCGTCGGCCTGGCAAACCATACGGCACTGATTAATCGTGATGGTATGGAATATATAATTGAAGACTCTGCAGCACCTATACGAAATCGGCGTGATAATGTAATAGGTGCGGTGATGGTATTCAGGGATGTCACAGAGGAACGCCTCACACAAAGACAACTCAGATATCTGGCGCAACATGACACACTAACCACACTGAACAACAGACATCACTTTGAGCAGGAACTGGAAAAGGCAGTCCAGATTGCCCGTAGAGGTCATATTGGTTACGCGCTTTTATACCTGGATCTAGACCAGTTCAAAGTGATCAATGACACGGCAGGTCATGGTGTTGGTGACGAGTTATTGCGTGAAGTAGCGCAGTTGTTTACTAAAAGAGTGCGCAAGAGTGATGTGCTGGCCCGTCTTGGTGGAGATGAGTTTGGTGTGCTACTTAGTGATGCTGATATAGATATAGCCACAGAAGTTGCTGAATCTTTAATTAGTGAAATGGGCGAATATACCTTTGAAGGACAGGGCGTACGTTACGATATTAGTACCAGTATCGGCATTACCTTGATTGATGAAGATACTACCTCTGCTGCAGAAGTTTTACGCCTGGCGGATATTGCCTGTTATATTGCCAAGCGAGCCGGTCGCAATCGTTATCATGTCTATTCAGGTGATGATACCCAGGAAATATCTGCGGTTGGTGAATTGAATCTGGCGACGGATATCAAGCACGCGTTACTGGAAAACCGGTTTGTATTGTATTTTCAATCCATAGAATCAATTCAGCAGGATGAGTCAACCAAACATTTTGAGGTCCTGTTACGCCTTAAGGGCGAAAACGGCAAAATGATTAGTCCGGCAATGATTATCCCCACTGCCGAACGGTTCAATCTAATGACTCAAATTGATATCTGGGTAGTGACCGAGGCGATTAGTGTGCTCGCAGGTTTACAACAGGCAGGTCACGACATTGCATTTTCTGTCAATTTATCAGGTACCTCACTCGGTGACCAGGCCTTGCAGGATTCGATTAAATCGAATATGGCAAAGTATAAGCTGGCTGAAGGAAGCTTGGTTTTTGAGGTTACTGAAACAGCAGCGGTATCGGTCGCCACACTTGAGCAAACTACTGAATTCATGGAGCATCTGCGATCAAAGGGTTGTAAGTTTTCTCTGGATGATTTTGGTACGGGCTTCAGTTCTTTTGCCTACCTGAAATATCTACCGGTTGATTATGTAAAGATTGATGGCACCTTTGTGCGCGATATTCTAAAAGATCCCGTTGACCAGGCCATGGTTCGTTCTATTAATCAAATAAGTCATTCCCTGGGTAAAAAGACCGTGGCCGAGTTTGTTGAATCTAAAGAAATCCTTGAACAGATAAAACGTATCGGTATTGATTACGCACAGGGTTACTATCTGGGTAAGCCGGGAACAAAACTTAAACTGGATTAACATCTTAAGCAAACGGCGCGCGAGCGGAGCGGCAGCATAGGAAATGCTACATGAACGCGCAGCGTTCAAAGTAGTGCCGACAGGCCCCTGTTGGTCTGAATGCCAGTCCAAAACAGGAAGACCCAACCAGAATTTATATGGCGCGCCCGACAGGAGTCGAACCTGTGACCTCCGCCTTCGGAGGGCGGCACTCTATCCAGCTGAGCTACGGGCGCTTATATTCAGCTGCGTAGCTTACCGTCCTGTCGGGAATGCGTCCATATATATAGTATGTAGCGTTTCACAGGTCTCACTAAACAGGTATACTACGCGCAAATTTTTGCGGTGGATCCTTAAAAAGTTTCCAAATATCAATTAGTTAAGTTTTGAGGTGATTTGTGAGCGCACAAGATTCCGATTTTTATAGAACTCTGAGCCTGGTTCTGGCGGCTTTATTTGTCTTTTTTGTTGTCATCATCGTCGCGGCAGTGATGATTACAGATTCAGATGATTCGGCTAAATCAGCCAGCGATCCTCGGACTGCCGCCAAGGTAAAGGAACTCATCGAGCCGGTGGGCAAGGTCAATACCGATGCTTCTGTCGCGGTAACGTCAGCGCCAGCAGCTGGAGGCACAATTGATGCTGCCGCTGAATACAGCGGTAAGTGTGCTGCATGTCATGCTACCGGCGCAGCGGGTGCACCTAAGGTGGGTGATAAGGCTGCCTGGAAAGACCGGATTGCTAGCGGGAAAGACGCTTTATATAAAAACGCGATCAACGGTAAGGGTGCAATGCCGCCAAAAGGTGGTCATGCCAGCCTCAGTGATGATGCTATCCAGGCGATCGTCGATCACATGGTTGAGAAGAGTCAGTAAGGTTATTAAAATACTGCAACAAGGCCACCAACAGGTGGCCTTTTTTTATGTTTCAAATAACAGGGAGCGAAGCTGGGCCAGCTGTTGCTGACCATGTTCAATGCGTTCCTCACCCTGCAGGTCACTATTGACACCGCGGCGTTGAATACATTCCTGTGGTAATTCTTCAATAAACCGACTGGGCTCAGTAGTTTCGACATCACCGAATCGTTTGCGCTGCATGGCGTAAGAAATATTAAGTTTGCGTTGTGCGCGGGTAATACCTACATAAGCCAGGCGTCGTTCTTCTTCGATGGTTTCATCTTCGATACTGGTCTTATGTGGGAGTATCTTCTCCTCCATCCCGACCAGGTAAACATAGGGGAATTCCAGGCCTTTGGCCGCATGCAGGGTCATCAGGTTAACGCAATTGGCATTGTTTTCATTGTCCCGGTCGAGTAAATCGATCAAGGTCAGTTTACTGACTATCTGGGATAGCGTATTGGTAATATTATTATCAGAGATACGTTTGACCATTTGTTGCAGGTCATGGACGTTATTGATCTTGCGGATGGCCGATTCTTCATCCGGCTGGGTATCGCGTAGCCAGCCTTCATAATCGAGATCAGAAATTATCTTCATAAATAAGGTATCAGGTTTATCGCTTTCGACCAGCCTGTTCATATGGTTCAACCAGTCGCGCAATTCAACTAATCTTTTATAGGCCCGGGGTGGGACCGCACTACTCAATGCGTCATGCTCAAGACTTTCGAGCAAGCGTAGTTGCTGTTCAGAGGCAAACTGCACCAGTTTCTGTACACTGCCGGTACCAAGTTCTCTTCTGGGGGTATTAATGACTCTTAGCAGGGCATTATCATCGTCAGGATTACAGACGATACGTAAATAAGCCATGACATCCTTGATTTCGCTATAGGAAAAGAAGGAGAGTCCTCCACTCAGGTAATAGGGAATATTTTTCTCACGTAATTGTTGTTCGAACATGCGCGACTGATGATTGCTTCTGTATAAAATCGCGTAATCACTAAACCTGGTTCTGTGCTGGAACATGTGGTGTTGCAGATCGGTGACAACCTGTTCGGCCTCACGCTCATCATCCTGGCTACTGAAAATGGTAACCGGGTCACCCGGACCATATTGACTCCAGAGATTTTTGGCAAAAATATGCGGATTATTCGCTATCAGGCTATTTGCACTGTTAAGAATATTGCCGGTAGAACGATAGTTTTGTTCCAGTTTGATTACTTCCAAATCAGGATAATCTTTCTGTAGCTGGACAAGGTTCTCAGGTCTGGCACCACGCCAGGCATAAATAGACTGATCATCATCACCTACCACAGTAAAATTACTATGTGGCCCGTTTAGCAGCTTTATGAATTCATACTGGCACAGGTTGGTGTCCTGGTATTCATCAACCAGTAAATGTCGGATCATCACCTGTTGCTCATGACGATAAGAAGGCTCAGTCTTGAGTTTTATAACTGGTTTGAAGATAAGGTCATCAAAATCAAACGCATTGAAAGTTGTTAAAGCCTCTTCATATTTAGCGTATACGTTTAGCGCGGTAACCGAAACAGGATCGCTTTGTTGTTGGCGAGAGACATCATCAATGGTCAACATGTCCTGCTTCCAGTCGCTGATTTTCCATTGCACTTTCTCGGCCAGGTTTCCAGGGTCACCATAATCACGGCGCATAATATCTTTAATCAATGACAGGCTATCACTGGCATCGTAAATACTGAAATTACGCTTACGTTCATAGAGTTTGGGTTTGGCACGAATCAACTTAAGCCCTAGCGTGTGAAAAGTTGAAATGTGTAATGACTGGGCGGTGACTTCATCCAGCAGTTTAGCGACCCGGGCCTCCATTTCGCGTGCTGCCTTATTGGTAAAGGTGACGGCGATGATGTTGGCCGGGTCATAGTAGTGTTGATTAATCAGATGCGCGATCTTTTGGGTCAGAACCCGGGTTTTACCACTGCCAGCCCCAGCCAGGACCAGGAGTGGTGAGCTAACGTGGTGCACGGCCCTGATCTGTTCTGCGTTAAGTTGATTACCCATGGGGGAGTTATTGTAAGTGATATTGGAGTAAAGTCGATCTTGACTTTAACTTATTCTTCAAAATCTGAGATGGTCGTGACTGCTTGAGGAATTCGTTGTTGCAAGTCCCATTTGCCTGCACTGATGGAGAGTATCAGGCGGTTACATAAATAATGTCGTTGTTTGCGGCTTTTACTGGCGAGACTGGTGCGAAAATCCGCCACACTTCGATTGATCAATGCCTCAACATCCAGGGTAAATTTTACTGCATCATAGTCGGAGCGTTGCGCCTGGATTGATTGGCTGACCAATTCCTGAATGTGTCGTGACTTTAACACGGTTGGGTTATTGGTCGCCTGCCAGGTCAGTTTTGCCCGGGAAGCAGAATCTGACAGATGTTTATATTCGCCGGCGCAATCTGCCAACAAGCTATAGGTCAGTTGTTCTCTCAGGTAAACCTGGCCAACTGCATGCATCAGCACCTGGGCCTGGTCATGGCTAATCGGGGTTGCAGGCTGGTTGGCGTAAACCGGTTGGCTCCGGAAAACGAGATTAAACGGGTTGGCCAGTACCAGCGCGACTGATAGAACAGGGATGAGAGGCTTCATGGGCAGATATAGTAATCGAGTACAGCCCTGCAGAGAATCGTTGTGACGCAAATGTCAGCTACGTCACAAAATAGGGTAAAAACCCGACTTTTGTTGTAAGATGGGAAAAAACGGTAAGGATAAGAAAGAATTAGACCATGGTTAAGTGGCTCATAACCGTACTCGCAGTATGGTCAATATCAACATTCTCCCACGCCAATCTGTTTCATGACAGTAACCTGGATTGGAAGACGATTGAAACCCGGCATTTTTTAATCCATTTTCATGATGGTGCTGAAAAGGTCGCGCGTGACTTCATACCCATCGCCAACAAGGTGCATGACGAAGTCACCAGCTACCTGCGCTGGATACCAGCGGACAAAGTGCATATCGTTCTCACCGATGAGTTTGACATCTCCAATGGCTTTGCCACTGTCTTTCCACGTAACAATACCCATATCTTTATCGCCGCACCTGACGAACTCAACAGCCTTGAAGATCACAATGGCTGGTTAGAGCTAGTCTTCCTGCATGAGTATGTGCATATCGTTCACCTCGACAAGGCCCGTGGTGCGCCATTATTCCTGCGCAAGATATTTGGCCGTGAAGGCCTGTTTATTCCCACGGTTTTTCCCAATGCCTTTCAGCCCGCATGGTTCATCGAAGGGATCGCAACGTATGCTGAGACAGACGTGGAACAGGGTATTGGTCGCGGGCAAAGTACTTACTATGACATGTTAATGCGAGGCGAGGTGCTGGCTGGGGTTAAGGAGCTGCGCCGCATCAACCAGCCGATCGGTTCCTGGCCTGCCGGGACGATTCGTTATCTATATGGCGTCCATTATCACAACTTCATCCGTGATCGTTTTGGTGATCACAAGATCAAAGCGATGATTGAGGGCATATCAGATAATGTGGTGCCTTATCGTATCGATTCAAATACTTTCTATACCTTTGGGCGTGACCTGGACGGGATGTGGTCTGAATTTAACAACTACCTGCATAATAAATATGACCCCGTCATTGAACGAGTCAGGAAACAGGGATTGATCGAAGGTAAGGCATTAACCGAACGTGGTTACGATGCAGACAGCCTACGAGTACTGGGCAACCAGGCCTTTTATGTTTCTTTCAATGGACGTAGCCATTCTGCCTTGATGCGTGTTGAGCCGGGTAAACCGGTAGAAAAATTACGCGACATCAATTTTGGGGCGCGCCTGGATCTTCATAAAGACAAGGGGATCCTGATTGCACAGCCTGAAGTCTGTCGCAACGCCCGGGTCTATTATGACCTTTATCGTCTTGATACCGATGGTAATGACTATACCCGGTTAACAGATTGTGCCCGTTATCGACAGGCGGTGTGGAGCAATAAGGGTGACAGGATCATTGCGGTTCACAACGAACTGGGCATAAACAGCTTACATGTCTTAACTACTGAAGCAGAGTTACTTGAAAAAATCTGGGTAGGTGAAGATGGCACCCAGATCGGCCAGATGAGTTATTCACCGACTGAAGATATTCTGGTGGCCAGTGTCTGGCGGAAAAACCAGGGCTGGAACCTGGAGAAATTTGACCTGGCAACACGCCAGTGGTCTTATTTAAGCCATGATAAGTTTATCCAGGCACAGCCAACATTCAGTGAAGATGGGCAATCCATTTTATATAGTGCCGATAACGATGGCATTTATAACGCTTACCAGTTCGATCTGAATACCAATACCACGAAGAAACTAACAAACCTGTTAGGTGGCGCCTTCTCGCCAGTGATGACAGATAGCGGTCTATATTATCTGGGTTACCAGAGCGAAGGTTATGATCTTTATCATATGCAAACTGCCCAACCGATAATGACAGCTACGGTTCAGCTGGCGGAGGGAGATATTATAGCGCCGGAGGCCAGTAAACCAGTTGATAGTTCTGAGTCAGATATAGCAGTGAAAGACTATTCCCCCTGGTCGAGTGTGACACCATCCTGGTGGTTGCCTTATTTCCTGATAGATGACCAACGTACAGAAATTGGCGCACAGACATTTGCTAATGATGCCCTGTATCGCCATTCTTATGCGGTGTTTGCGGCTTACGATATAGAAAACGACTGGGTGACCGGTAGCTTTGATTACTTTTATGATGGCCTCTGGCCGATCATACACGTCGGTATTTCCCGAGAAACAGATCTGTTTGTCGATAACAATGATGATCCACAACGCATCCGTGCAGAGAAACAGGCACTATTAGAGGCGATTGTACCATTTACATTTATACAGGATGCCTGGTTTGTGCATGCCGCCATATGGACAGAGCGGGAGAAGAATGTCTGGACTGCTCCCGCAGTAACAGCCTTTGCCGATACAAGAGAAGACTTTGCAGGCCTGGCACTTCGCTACGTGTCAGCGAAACGTTTTCCCTTATCAATCAGCCGTAGTGAGGGTCGTGATCTACGTCTTATCTATGAAGATACCGATGTAATTGGTAATAGTGATCAAAAGGGTCAGACCTTGGTAGGGGACTGGCGTGAGTTTCTACACTTCGGAGATGAACATGTCCTGGCCTTACGTCTGGTTGAAGGCAGAGGGGAAAATAACTCGAAGCCATTTCGTCTCGGTGGTATCCAGTCGACAAATCCACTAGCGGCGTTTATTGGTAATGGTACGCCAATCTTTGATGAGCGCGAGTATTCCTTACGTGGTTATGATGAAGGTCGTTCGCAATTGATTGGTCAGAACATGCGCCTGTTCTCAGCAGAGTACCGTTTTCCGATCTGGCGTATTGAACATGGCTGGATGGCACCACCGGTTGGTTTTAACCAATTACATGGTACCCTGTTTTATGATACGGGTGGGGTATGGGCCGATCCCGAGTCGAAACCGGCAACCTATTATGACAGCATTGGTCTCGAGTTAAATACCGAGATGGATTTACTCTATGATTTCAGATTAAACATTGTGCTTGGTTTTGCCAGTGGTCTGGATGATACCATTGGTGAAGACAAGGTATATCTGCGTATCGGTAGCCAATTCTAACCGGAGCTTGCGCGATTTCACAACTGCCTTAATTGTTGGAAGCGTCTGTTTTCGTCGAAACAGATCTCAAAGTAACCATCGATACCGTTGCTTGTCACATAACTACGTAAATGCTCAGCGGGGAATTCAATACGGCATCCATCTTCACTCATAACCGACACAGATCGGGCCTGACCGGAATAGTATTTTAGATACTCATCAGCGCTTATATGTAATCGAAATCGTAAACAGTTCATTAGCAGATTTTAAGCTGTTCCGGGTTTGATTATTTCAAGGTTCAATCAGGGTTGCCGGACTGGATACCAGTTGCTGGGAAAAGGCATCTATGATTTGTTGTCGAGCCTTGCTTGCCATTTCGGTGCGATTCATGCCGTCGGCCTTAAACGGCTGGCAAAAGGTAAGATGAGCTTCGGTTTTGGGTCGTCGCATGATTCGGTACAAACTTACCAGCAGGTTATCATTATCGATATAGGCCGAGTCTCTATCCAGTTGACCGTCTTTCAAATAACGAATCGCCACCGCCTGAACGGGTGACTGACTGTTGATCGCTGCCTGAAAAAGCCCTGAGTGAAACTTGGCAGGCTCTCGCCCGAGTGTAGTTGTACCTTCTGGAAAGACCATGACTGATCGTCCCTGCTGAAGCGCAGTCGAGATCAAGTCAATCACACTAGCCAGACGGCGTCGCTTACTACGTTTGATAAAGAGGGTGCCAGCAACCGAAGTTATAAAACCCACCACGGGCCAGTAGCGCACACTGTTCTTAGACAGGAAATTCAATTGTGTCACCGAAAGGGTGATTAGTATATCCAGAAACGAGACATGATTACCCACATACAGAGCATGTTGCACGGGAGGTGAGCCATGCTGATAAATCCGGATGCCTAGCATGCGGGTAAGGTGGCGCATCCACCAGTGCGCAAGGTTTTGCCCAGTACGGGTCAGGTACCATTCCCGCCCAAGTCGGAGCCTCAGCAGGGAAAGCATAAAGACACACAACACAACATGCGCAATCACGAAAATACCACGTTTCGTGACACGCAGGGGGTTGAGTAGATGAGAGTTTTTAAATTCGGTCAATAAAGTGTTTGGTGTAGCGTTGTGTTATTTTGCTACATTCTAGCAAAACAAACACGTCTGCAACACCAAAAGCAGCATCCCAATAAGGTTCACCACAGATACAGGCGCCCTGGCGCAGGTAGGCTTTAAGCAAGGTCGGTAGAATCACATCATCAGCCTGATGCTGGATATGCTTATCGAGACACAGGGGGATTCGTGGTTTGGCTCTAAGCTCGATGGGTGAAAAGTGATACTCGCGCAGGTAATGCATGACATTGGTAATGTACTTGTCACCCCCTGAGAAAGGAATACTGCAGCAACCGAACAGATAGTCGATCCTGTTTTCCACAACAAAGCGAGCGATCCCTTGCCATAGTAGTGGCAGTGCTGAGCCGCGACGATATTCGTGGTGGACACAGGTTCTGCCGATTTCCAGATAACGTAAAGCGGGTTTCAGGATGTGCTTTAAATCAAATTCTGATTCTGAGTAAAAGCCCCCGGTTTGCTCGCGACCGGCCTGATCAAGCAAGCGCGTCGTGGCAATAATTTCATTGGTGCGATTATCGAATACCGCCAGGTGCTGGCAGTGTGGATCGAATTCATCGATATCCAGCTCACGGTTATTCCTGTGAAGATTTGCTCCCATTTCGGTAGCAAAGACGTCGTAGCGTAATTTAAGGCAGCGCTCGCGTGTCTTGTCATCATCCACCAGGATGACGCTGAATTTTTGGTGTAGCTTGTTTTGGGGTAACTGCGCCACCGCAGTTATTGGCATTGCCATGTCTTTGTCTCCAGTTTTGTCTTGATCGAAATGTAGAGACAGGCAATGACAAATGAGTTAAATGGATGTGACAGTTTTGTGAAAAGCGCTGGCTGATAGTTGCAGGTTACCGGTGTGCCTATCCAGCTGCCGATAGCCTATCGCCTCTGAAAGTATCCGCTCAGTGATCATCTGTTTCGCGTCGAGATCGGCGATGGTCCGCGCCAGGCGCAAAATTCGATGATAGGCGCGGGCCGATAAGCCGAGGCGTTGACTGGCCTGTTCCAGCAGGTCCTGGCATGTCTTATCAAGTGGGCAGGTTTCATAGAGCTCCTGGTTGCTTAACATTGAATTGGGTTTGGCCTGGCGCTGCTCCTGAATGATTCGCGCCTGTTGTACACGTTTGGCGACCGCGGCGCTAGTTTCTTCATGGTGCTGGGACTGGCGCAGCTGAGTAAAATTGACGCTGGGCACCACCACATGCATATCAATGCGATCCAGGAGTGGCCCGGAAATTCGCAGCTTGTAGCGTTGCACCTGTTCGGCCGTGCATTGGCACTGACCGTTGGGATGACCATGATATCCACAGGGGCAGGGATTCATCGCGGCGATCAGTTGAAAGCGGGCAGGAAATTCGGCCTGGCGGGCGGCACGTGAAATCGTGATCTGACCGGATTCGAGTGGTTCGCGCAGGACTTCCAGCACACGGCGATCAAACTCAGGCAATTCATCTAAAAACAGCACCCCATGATGGGCCAGACTGATTTCACCCGGACGTGGATAGGAACCACCTCCCACCAGGGCCACACCAGAGGCGGTATGATGGGGGGCACGAAACGGGCGTTGCCGCCAGTTGTTGTTATCAAAACCGGCATTAGTAATAGAATAAACCGCGGCGGTTTCCAGTGCCTCCTGTTCAGTCATGGCAGGTAAGATACTGGTCAGACGTGATGCCAGCATGGTCTTACCCGTGCCGGGTGGACCGATAAATAAGAGACTGTGATTACCGGCTGCCGCGATTTCCAGTGCGCGTTTGGCCAGCCGTTGTTCGTGGACATCTTTTAGATCCAGCCTGTATTGCGGGGTGGCTTGATCCCTGGCCTGGTAAGACTGGTATTCCAGTTTGTGTTGTCCACTTAAATGACCGCATATCTCGGCAAGCTGATCGATGGCGAGAATCCGAATGCCACTTATCAATTGTGCTTCGGCAAGGTTGGCTTTGGGGATGACCAAGATGCGGTTTGTTTCTCGCAACTGCATGGCCGCCGGGATAACACCTTTTATCGGGCGGAGCTGACCACTGAGTGCTAGCTCACCCAGGAATTCGTAGTTGCCCAGCTCGTCAATGGGTAACTGACCGGATGCAGCGAGAAGGCCAATGGCGATGGCCAGATCAAAGCGGCCACCGCCCTTGGGTAGATCTGCTGGCGCCAGGTTAATGGTGATACGCCGGGCGGGAAACTCCAGTTGTGAATTAATGATCGCGGCCCTGACCCGTTCTTTACTTTCCTTTACTTCGGTTTCGGCCAGTCCGACAATGTT
>JASFLV010000035.1:0-13325 GCA_050117915.1 Thioalkalispiraceae bacterium
CTGCGGTAGGAACGGTTTCACCCTTAAGGTTGGCCAGCGCTGCTTCGATACGCACCTGGAACGCATTGTTTTGTTTTTGAAGTTTCTCAAGTTGGATTACCGCATCGTCACCACTTTGATCGGCCAATTCTTTCTTTTCTTTCTCCAGTTGTACGATCTTTTGTTCAAGATCCCTGATTTGTTGTTCAAACCCGGAAGTATCCGCTGCAGGCGGCGGTGGTTGATCGCTGCCGGCATCTATCAGGGATTGCTTCAGGTTTTTTATTGTGGTCTTGGCATTAGATAACTCATCACGTCTTATCTGGATTTCCCGGTCTTTCTTGGCAAGCTGTTCCGCCAGCTTTTTACTGGATTCTTCTGTTTCCTTTAATTTGGCAGATACTACGTCAATTGCAATCGTGGCCGGCTTTTCCTCTTTCAAATAATTAGTCAGCAGCCAGCCTTCCTTGCCGCTTTCCAGCTTTACTTTAATGAAGGTATCCTGACGTTGGATAACGGTAACCGGGGTGCCACTACTGATCGATTCAATGATTGGGCTGTTTTCATTGGGTTGTTGATGCAGACCGAGCAGAATTCTATCTGTCACATAAAGTGTTTCTGCATTTGACACATTGCTCGTGAAAAAAAATGTGGCAAAGAAAATGGAAATAGTCAGTGTTATGTATTTTTTCATTCGTATAAAATTTTCATTGTTGTTTGCTTAAGCTGCAATACCGCTGTGCCTTAAGAGTGGCTCGATACTCGGTTCCCGACCACGAAAGGCAACGAACAGCTCCATCGGCTCCTGGCTGCCGCCTTTTTCGAGGATGCATGACAGGAATTCATTCCCGGTTTTCTGGTCGAAAATGCCATTTTCCTCAAACTTGGAAAAGGCATCAGCTGACAGAACTTCTGCCCACTTATAACTATAGTAACCGGCTGCGTAGCCACCTGCAAAGATATGGGCGAATCCATGCTGGAAGCGGTTGAAGGCTGGTGCCTTGATCACTGCCACCTGCTCCCGTACTTTGTTCAGTGTTTCCTGTACGCGTGCACCCTGTTCAGGGTTGTACTCTGCATGTAACTTGAAATCAAATAACGAAAATTCCAGCTGGCGAACCATCTGCATGCCTGATTGAAAGTTCTTCGCAGCCAGCATCTTATCAAATAGTGCCTCGGGAAGTGTCTCACCGGTCTCAAAATGACCCGTAATCAGGTCCAGGGCCTCACGCTCCCAGCACCAGTTTTCCATAAACTGGCTCGGCAGTTCGACTGCGTCCCAGGCGACACCATTGATGCCCGCGACCCCGATATGATCGACCTGGGTGAGCATATGATGCAGGCCATGGCCAAACTCATGGAACAGGGTAATCACTTCGTCATGGGTAAAGAGTGCCGGCTGCTCGCCAATCGGCTGTGACAGGTTGCAGGTCAGATAGGCCACCGGGCTCTGGGTTTCACCATTGGCGAGTGTGTTTCTTCCCCTGCAGTCATCCATCCAGGCGCCACCGCGTTTCTTTTCCCGGGCGTATAGATCCAGGTAAAACTGACCGCGCAGTTTGCCAGCATGATCCCGGATTTCATAAAAACGTACATCAGGGTGCCAGGTATCGACACCTTTGACTTCATCGATATGAATATCATACAGGCGTTTAACGACTTCAAACATGCCGGGTACGACTCTGGTTTCAGGAAAGTAGGGTTTAAGGGTTTCCTGGTGGATTGCGTATTTATGTTCGCGCAATTTTTCGCTGTAATAGGTCAAATCCCAGGCATTGAGTTCATCCTGCGCATGGTATTGGCTGGCATAGTCGACGAGTTCCTGATAGTCCTGTTGCGCAACTTTATGAGATTTTTCAGCAAGCTCATAAAGAAATTCGATCACATGTTGTGGGCTGTCAGCCATTTTGCGCGCCAAGGAACGTTCTGCATAATTTTTAAAGCCAAGTAGTTGTGCTGCTTCATGGCGCAGGGCAAGAATTTCATCCATGATTTGACTGTTATCAAAATCATTGGCGTTAGGACCCTGATCAGACGCGCGCGTGACATAGGCTTCGTACATCTGGCGACGTAATTCCTGATCATCGGCATAACTCATTACCGCATAATAAGAAGGAAAGTCGAGGGTAAATAACCAGCCATCCATGTCTTTTTGTTCTGCTGTCTGCCTGGCCATTGCTCGTGCTGATTCAGGAAGACCATGCAGTTGGGTTTCATCCGTTATGTGTTTGTGCCAGGCATGGGTGGCATCCAGTACATTTTCTTCAAACTTGGTACTTAACTTCGATAACTGTTGTTGAATGTCCTTGAAGCGTTTTTTCTTGTTGTCATCCAGATCAAAGCCGGAGAGTTTGAAGTCGAGTAATGCATTCTCAATAATCTTCTTTTGTGCAGTGGTCAGCTTTTCAAATTCAGCTTTATTGTTTTTCAAATTGTTATAGGCATGGAACAGGTCTTCGTTTTGCCCCATCTCGGTCGCGTACTCACTCAACTTTGGCAGGCAGGCATTATACGCATCGCGTAATTCATCTGAATTGACGACAGAGTTCATGTGACTAACAGGTGACCAGACACGATTAAGATGGTCATCGGCTTCTTCGATCGGCTGGACAAAATTATCCCAGCTGATGTTATTCGGATTGCTCTGTTGCTCTAACAGATCATGGATCAATTTGCGATTGCGGCTGAGTAACTCATCGATAGCAGGCTCTACATGCTCGGCTTTGATCTGTGAAAAGGGTGGTAGCCCGGTAAATGTCAAAAGTGGATTACTCATACTGTCCTCTTAATCGTGTTATGGTGGCGCTATCTTACTGATAAAGGTGCTATATATAAATGTCTGTGTTTCATGAGGCTAGCAAGCGGGCAGCTGGTCAGCAAAGCCAAAATACTTGCTGAATCGATGGTTACTGAGATACCACTAGCGCCCTATGAGCGTCTGACACCGGAGTTAATCCTGCAGGCGATCGAGTCTGTCGGGCTCAATCCGACCGGCAGCCTCCTTGCCTTGAATAGTTACGAAAATCGGGTTTATCAAGTCGAGCTCGAGGATAACCGCTTTATAGTTGTGAAGTTTTACCGTCCGGAACGCTGGCAGACTGAGGCGATCCTGGAAGAACACCAGTTTTCCTACGAGCTTGCCGAGCAGGATATCCCGGTTATTTGTCCGATCAGGTATGACGGTAACAGCTTGTTGACCTTCGCGGGGTTTCGCTTTGCCGTTTATCCGCGCCGCGGCGGGCGATGGCCAGAGCTGGACGATCCGGAGACACTACAGCAACTGGGGCGACTGATTGGGCGGATCCATGCCATTGGTCGTACTCACCGCTTTGAATATCGCCAGCGCCTGACCGTTGAAAGTAATGGTCAGTCTGCTCTGGATTTTCTGCTGGAGAATGACTTTGTTCCGAGAGAGTTAAGCCATAATTTTCAGCAGGCAGCCCAGTTATTGATCGATGAAGTACGCGCAATGTTTGAAGGCGTCTTGCCCAGTTACTTGAGAATTCATGGTGATTTTCACCCGGGGAATATTCTGTCTCTGGAACATCATTTTCATTTCGTCGATCTGGATGACTGTTGTATGGGGCCCGCGATACAGGACTTATGGATGATGCTCTCAGGTGACCAGCATGAGATGGCAAGCCAGTTAAGCAAGATACTTGAAGGTTATGAAACCTTTAGTGAATTTGATTATAGCGAGATTGCGCTGATCGAGGCGCTGCGTGGTTTAAGGCTGATTCATTACTGTGGCTGGTTAGCGCGCCGTTGGCAGGATCCTGCTTTTCCCAGACACTTTCCCTGGTTTAACACACCCCGGTATTGGGAAGAACAAATGATTACCTTCAGGGAACAACTGGAGCGTTGCCACGCCCCGGTTTTAAAGTTGAAATGAAGGTTTAATTACCATCAATAAAAAGATCGCAATCATTGCAATAAATGCCGGCACGCCCAACCAGAACCACTCACGTTTATATAAATTATAAGCTTCATCAAGTTTGATATGCGTGTCCAATGCCTGCTGCGAAAGATCACGCATTCGAATCTGTAACCAGACGACTCTCAACCAACAGGTGCCAGCAATAAAATAGAGCAACAGGGTGATGGATAACCAGTATTCATAGATCGAAAAGCCTAATAAAAATACCAGCCAGATGCCGGTGACGGGTTGAATGATAACGGTCGGGGTTGTAAACAACCAGTCAGCAAATACCACCAGTTTATTAGTATCAGCAATGGTTTGCAGGTTACCACTTCGATCTGCATGCCACTTATAAAAGGCACTTCCCAGGCCGGTCCCAAACAAAATTGTTGAACTCAGGATATGTAACCATTTTATAATTAAATACTCCATTATCTTAGTTTCCCCGACTATTCCGGTTTAGTGTCATCATGATCAGGATGGCGACCAGGATTGGGATATTTTTACTCACCGGACCAAACGGGTGTAACCACTGTTCGGTTAGCGAAATACTGATCAGAATCGTATACATAGCTATAGCCAGGATCTGAATGAGACCTGTCAAAAACAGCCGATAGGAAAACAGGATGGCAAGGCCTAATATTATATTTAGCAGTGAGGCACTATAGAGGAGATACGGTTGCCAGAGTGGACTCGCCCCAACCTTGGCCAGCATTTGGTAGCTTTGTTCAGGTGGATAAACAAACGCAGCAATAACACCGGTATAAATCCATAAGAAGGCCAAGGTATAGCGTAATAGTGGATTTAAAAAATACAGGCCTGCATGCCAGCGATCAGACTCGAAGGCAGGGTTGTCATGCAAAACCTGTTGTAAGGATTTTGTCTTGAAGCCAAATCTGTGACTAAATATATCTGCCTTAGCTGTATTCCCGGCGTTTAACATTTTGATCGCATCGCTAGTAAACGGAGCTTTTGTTAATGGCTGAACCAGGTGAGCAGTAATTAATGCAAGCCTGTCTGGTATTGTAATAAAGTGGCTTTTGTTAAAACCCAACCAGCCACGGAGATCTGCAAGTAAGGCTCGGATCGTGACAGGTGCAGGGCCGACCATATCGATAATTTGTTTATGGTGTTTGTCGGTTTCAACTAGTTGATCAAACGCCTTGATCAGGTCATCAATATGAATCGGCTGGACCTGTTGTTGGCCATTTCCAACAATGGGGATGAGGGGCAGTGCCGCCAGGGCCTTAAAAAAATTCATGCTGACAGAATCACGAGCATAAACAATCGAGGGGCGAACAATGATCCAGTCCAGATCCATTTGTTGCAGCGCTTCATCAGCAATCCGCTTGGAGATGTGATAAGGGCTGATAGCGGTTGCATCGGCACCCAGGGCCGAGATCTGGATGACCCGTTTAACCCCCGCCTGTTGACAGGCGGTGAACAGCGCAATCGGGGCATGGCTATGCAGGTTAGCGAGCTCCTGTTTGTCGTTTTGGTTGAAGACCCCCACGCTGTTGATGACCAGGTCAATGTCTTTCAAGTACGGAAGCCAGTCGTTGGCAGTCAGTTGTTGTGAGAAATCGAGCTGGATGGTTTCAATGCCCGGCTGAGTGTTTAGCCTTGATTTAGCATGGTAGCCTGCGACGATCTGGTGCCCACGTTGGGAAAAATGCTGTGCCAGTCGTGAACCGATAAAACCACTGGCGCCGGTTATCAGGATGTGCATACAGGCCTCCGGAGTTAGATTTCATATATTTCAGTAATTACAGTAATTAGTAAAATAAACCGGGGCTGTCAACTGCGCAGTTATTTACCTTAATAATATCAATAAGATAGTGATGAGTTATTTGGGCAGGTATTGCTCTTTCAGCCTGACGTAGTGTGCTGAGGAGTAGGTTAGATAGTCTTTTTCTTCATCGTTCAGGGCACGTAGGCGTTTAGCGGGACGACCCACATAGAGATAGCCGCCTTCCAGCTGTTTATCCTGGGTGACCAGGCTACCGGCCCCGATGATGGTGTTCGCTGCTATCACGGCCCTGTCCATGATGATGCTGCCCATCCCAATCAGGCAACGATCGCCAATGGTACAGGCATGCAAAATGACCTGGTGGCCAACAGTTACATCATCGCCAATGATGGCAGGCACACCACCGGGCTGTTGATCGCTGGCATGAGTGACATGGATGGTGCTGTTGTCCTGAATGTTTGTACGCCGGCCGATACGAATTTTGTTCACATCACCCCGTATTGAAGTAAACGGCCAGACGGAACTGTCATCGCCAATGACGACATCACCGATGACGGCAGACTGTTCATCAATATAAACACCCTCGCCGAGGCGGGGAGTCATGTTATTAAACTCGCGAATCATCGTTGCTCGCTAGACATGGTTACCGCATGGTGACCAGTTCTTCGGCACTGGTGGGATGGATGGCAACGGTGTTATCGAAATCTTTCTTGGTTGCACCCATTTTAATTGCCACGGAAAAACCTTGCAGCATTTCATCCGCTCCCATACCAATAATATGACAACCCACTACTTTTTCATCCGCGCCAATACAAACCAGTTTCATCGCAGTTTGTTGGGAGTGACCGGCAATGGCGTGGTACATCGCAGTAAAACTGGTTTGGTAGGTTTTCACAGCATCTCCATGTAGTTCGCGTGCCTCCTGCTCGGTTAAGCCGATGGTGCCGATGGGTGGATGGGAAAACATCACAGTCGGAATATTTTCATAATCCAGTTTTCTGTCTGGTTGATTGTTGAATAAGCGGTCCGCTAACCGACGTCCGGCGGCTATCGCAACGGGCGTCAAGGGGGCGCGGCCCGTAGCATCACCCAGGGCGTAAATATTGGTTACATTGGTATTCTGAAATTCATCGGTAGGGATAAAACCTTTCTCATCAAGCTTTACACCGGCGGCGGTAAGATTAAGCTCTTTCGTGTTAGGGGTACGGCCAATGGCCCAGATAAGTTGATCAACATCGTTCAGGTTAACACCATTATCACAATGAATCGTTAGTTTGTGATTAGATTGCTGCTCGACCTGTTGCACATTCGTCTGAGTCATCAGGTTAACGCCGGCGTGACCCATTTCTTCCATCAAGGTATCACGCAACATGGCATCAAAATCACCCAGGAAGTGTCCCTTGCGTAACAACATATTTACTTCGCTACCGAGACTGTTTAATACCCCGGCCAGTTCAACCGCAATGTAACCGGCACCAACCACCACGACTCGTTTGGGTTGCGAGGTCAGCTCAAAAAAGCCATCTGAAGTGATACCCAGTTCAGCACCGGGAATATCCGGTAAAGTTGGATAACCGCCCGGAGCGATGACAATATGATCCGCGCTATAGGTCTTGTCCCCAACCTTGAGCGTCTTTTCGTCGACAAAACTGGCGAAGCCCTGAATATGATCGATATTGCTGTCTTTGAGATAGTTTATGTACCAGTCATTGATACCTTTTATATAGCTGTCGCGCGATTCGACCAGTTTCGACCAGCTGAACGATTTTAAACTTACATCCAGGCCGTAAGCCGGCATGTCCTTGAGGGCGTCGGCAAGTTGAGCACCAAACCACATGACTTTTTTCGGTACGCAGCCGACGTTGACACAGGTACCGCCCAACTTGTTGCTTTCGACTATGGCTGTTTTGGCGCCATACTCTGCGGCCCGCTCTGCCGCAGAGAGTCCGCCGCTACCTGCTCCAATTGCAATCAAATCATAGTGCATGTTGTTTTCCCTCAATCGAAACCATAAATATTAACATCTTCTAATATTCTGTGTCAGCGCAACCGATAATCTAAGCGATGCTGTTAAAGTCGTTGCTGCACCGGGACGATATATAAAAGGTGCATTCTAACTTAACAACGTTCCGGGTATCAGGCCTATGAATTCGAAAATTTCTTCATTATTTGCGCGTATGAAAGATATCCGCATAAAACTGCTTATCACCAGTGCCATTGCAGGTTTGGCCTATACACTGGTTGGCTGGTACGGCGCAGTCCTGGCACCTTATCAATTGCATGCCGCGATTGCGATCAGTTTGCTGATCTTTCTGGTCGGTGCCTGGTGGTCGACAGCCGACTGGTATACAAAGCGTAGGCAGCTTGTCAGCATGTTCCAGGAGAAGGGTTTGCTTGAGGATGCGGTAAGCGATGAGGTGTTATTCGAATTCCTGTTGGGCGGAGGCGGTTACAATAATGAGGAGCTTGAAGTATTGATAAATGACTTCGCGAGTAAAGTCAGCGAGAAGGCCGAGAATGTCTCCAATGCGGTGGCGCTAACCAACCAGGGTGTGACGCACCAGAAGTCAGAGAGTGAAGATTTAAATCGCGCGCTGGATGATATGGTGGTAGCCGCAGAGTCGGTGAGCAGTAACGCCAGCGAAGCCACCACAGCGGCAACCCATGCCGAAGACAGCGCCAAACAGAGTGTTGAAATACTCAATGAAGCCACGACTGCGATTAATAATCTTGCGGCACAGGTAGAGCAATCATCCGGGGTAATCCAGGAACTGGCCAATGATAGTGATAGCATTGGTGCCATTCTTGATGTGATCAAAGGGATCGCTGAGCAGACGAATTTGCTTGCCTTGAATGCTGCCATCGAGGCCGCGCGTGCCGGTGAACAAGGTCGGGGTTTTGCCGTAGTAGCGGATGAAGTGCGTTCACTGGCAAGTCGTACCCATGAGTCGACCCAGGAGATCGAGAGCATGATTCAGAAATTGCAACAAGCGGCCCAGTCTGCGGTTGCCAGCATGTCCGGTGGGCAGGACATTGCGCAAAATGCGGTAGATCAAGTCGGCGGAGCCAGTCAGGCACTGGTTAATATTACCAATGCTGTTGATAGTATTCGAAATATGAATGCGCAAATTTCACAAAGCGTTGATCAGCAGGCCTCGCTAGCGGCAGATGTCAAGGCCAAGGTCGAAGTCATCGATGATGTCAGTGAGTTAACCATTGAGACGCTGGATGGGCTGAATCAAATCAGTACAGATCTGGAAAGTACTTCTGTCAGTTTTCAGCAGGCGGTTGCTGACCTCAAATAATAACCACCTGGTTCACAGGTGGTTTAGCTAACCCGTTCCCGTTAAAATGGACAAAATTGTTCAGGGGACAACTATGTCAGACAGTATTAGCTTATCGCAGGAGTTGGTTAATAACCTGCTCCAAAACATTGCCCAGCACGATCCCAGCGCGCAGCAGGATATGATGGTAAATATCCAATACCTGGTTGCAGTAGCCGGCTACCTCAGTGCCGATTACCCAGGACCGGCCAGCGAACGGGATGAATTACTGGATCATCTGCATGCCTTCATGAAGCATGTCTGTGATGATCGCGCGAACTCAAAACAACAGGCCAGTGCCCAGCCGGCACAGGCTGCCCCTGATGTCCCTTCAGGTAAGAGCGTTGAGACAGATGACCCTGCGGTGGGTATCTGGAAACCAGAATAACATCCCAGCAAGAATTAACTAGGCAAGACTATTGCTGGATCTGCATCCAGCGATAGATGCGCCTCGCGCGTTTTATAAAGCGCTGGGTGCGTGTTTGCGGATTATGTTTAACAGGACTCGGCAAGCTTGCGGCTAGTTCAGCACTCTGTTTTTCGGTAAGTGCGATCGCAGGAATGCCATAGTAATGCTTAGCGGCCGCCTCCACCCCGTATATCCCTTCGCCGAACTCGGCAATGTTTAAATAGGTTTCCAGGATACGGTTCTTATCAAGGTTCCATTCCATACCGAGAGTAAGAATTAGTTCATGCCATTTACGTAAAGGATTGCGTGAACTGGTTAAAAATAAATTCTTGATGGTTTGCTGGGAGATCGTACTGGCGCCATATTTGAACTGCATCAATTCCAGGTTAGTGTCCATGGCCTCGGTAAACGCGATAATGTCAAACCCATTGTGATAATAAAAGCGTGCATCTTCGGCGGCGATCACCGCGCGCGGAAAATGTCGGGGGATGCGGTTCAGTGGAACAGGTTGCCAGTTAAGACCACCACGGTATAGCTGTTGCTTCATTTGCGTTTCATAGTCGCGGATGAAGCGAGATTTGGGAATCGCACCTTGTTTGAATTCATCCCAGTCCGGCCAGATCAGCATGATGTAAAATACATCAATGACAAATAACAACAATGCAATACGCCAGCCCCAGCGCACCGTTTTCCAGAAACGGGAACCCTTGCGTCTGAGTTGTTTGAGTTTGCGACGTCGCTGCCAGCGTTCAAAAAGTTTGGCCATATATAAAATAATTCTATTTATTAGTTACTATCTATTAATATCGGGATTTTGGCTGATTGAATGAATAGTTTTCTCTGTAATTTTGTTTTTATTTACTAATATTTATTTGCTTGATCCAGATCATACAAGCGTATCTAGCTGTTTACTATTGTACCCGGCAACAACAAGAATTGGAGTAGGGTTATGCAAGCAGAGACATATAACTACAAGGTGGTCAGGCAATTTGCGGTGATGACCATTGTATGGGGTGTGGTTGGTATCCTGGTGGGCGTGATCATCGCTGCACAACTGGTTTGGCCGGCCCTCAATTTCGATTTACCCTGGCTGACCTTTAGCCGTTTACGGCCGCTACATACCAATGCGGTGATCTTTGCCTTTGGTGGGTCTGCATTGTTTGCCACTTCCTATTATGTGGTGCAGCGTACCTGTCAGGTCAGGCTGTTCTCGGATGGAATGGCCTCATTTACCTTCTGGGGCTGGAACCTGGTGATCGTGCTGGCGGCAATCACCCTGCCACTAGGTATCACCACCAGTAAAGAATATGCCGAGCTGGAATGGCCGATAGATATACTGATTGCTGTCGTGTGGGTGGCCTATGCGGTGGTCTTTTTTGGCACCATCATCAAGCGACGGGTCAAGCATATTTATGTGGCCAACTGGTTTTATGGTGCCTTCATCCTGACCGTTGCGGTGTTACATATCGTCAATAGTGCAGCCCTGCCCGTCTCACTGACCAAATCTTACTCTGCTTATGCCGGTACGATCGATGCCATGGTGCAGTGGTGGTATGGACACAACGCGGTGGGCTTTTTCCTGACCGCCGGTTTCCTGGGCATGATGTATTACTTTGTTCCCAAGCAGGCCAACCGCCCGATTTATTCGTACCGATTGTCAGTGGTGCATTTCTGGACCTTGATCTCACTCTACATGTGGGCCGGTCCTCACCACCTGCATTACACCGCCTTGCCTGACTGGGCTCAGTCACTGGGAATGGTGTTTTCATTAATGCTGCTGGCACCCAGCTGGGGTGGCATGATCAATGGCATTATGACTCTGTCAGGTGCCTGGCATAAACTGCGTACAGATCCCATTCTTAAATTCATGATCGTCTCGCTTTCTTTTTATGGCATGTCGACCTTTGAAGGTCCGATGATGTCGATTAAAACGGTTAATGCACTGTCCCACTACACCGACTGGACCATTGGTCATGTTCATTCCGGTGCGCTAGGTTGGGTTGGCTTTATCTCCATGGGTAGTATGTACTTCCTGATTCCGAAACTGTTTGGCAAGGAGAAGATGTATTCCCTGAAGTTGATCGATGTGCATCTGTGGACGGCAACCATTGGTATCGTGTTGTATATCGTCTCGATGTGGATTGCCGGTGTCATGCAGGGCTTGATGTGGCGTGAACTTGAAGCAGATGGCACCCTGGCTAATAGCTTTGTGCAATCACTCGAAGCGATGTATCCCTATTACATCGTGCGTTTCCTGGGTGGTGTGCTTTACCTGGTAGGTATGTTGATCATGGTCTACAACGTCATCAAGACCATAGCCGGACCGAGTACCGCGCCGGTTAGCGAACAACCTCAAGCGGCCTAAAGGAGTAAGCAGATGTCACATGAAAAAGTAGAAACAAATGTAGGCTTGCTGGCGATTCTGGTAATCCTGGTGATCAGCGTGGGTGGCCTGGTGGAAATCGTGCCGTTGTTTTTTTTAAAAGAAACCACAGAACCGGTTAAAGGCCTGAAGCCTTACACAGCATTACAGCTGGAAGGGCGGGATGTATATATCCGTGAAGGCTGTTATGTCTGTCATTCACAAATGATACGCCCCTTCCGTGCCGAGACCGAGCGTTATGGGCATTACTCGGTGGCAGGTGAATTTGTATATGACCATCCCTTCCAGTGGGGCTCGAAACGAACCGGGCCTGATCTGGCCAGAGTGGGAGGCCGTTATTCCGATGACTGGCACCGGGTGCACTTAACCAATCCGCGCCTGGTTGTACCTGAATCGAATATGCCATCTTTTCCCTGGCTCAATGACAATCAAGTTGATGCAAAGGCGACCCCGGCAAAGCTGAAAGCAATGCGGACTCTGGGTGTGCCATATAGCGATGAAGATATTGCTGGCGCTAGCGCAGCAGTTGAAGGCAAGACCGAGATGGATGCCCTGATTGCCTATCTGCAGGTACTTGGTACCAGCATTAAATCAGGAGGTCAGTAATGGATATTATTATCGATGTGCGTGCCTGGTTTACTGTGGTAATGATGGTGACGTTTATCTCCATCGTGGTTTGGGCCTGGAGTAAAAAGCGCAGCAAGGATTTTCATGAAGCGGCACATTTACCATTGAATGAGCCAGAGACACCCCGTCCTCTCGACGACAGCCGGGAAGATAAATGGGCAGGTGAATGGGGAGGTAAACAATGAGTACCAGCTTGAGTTTGTTCATTATCATATTCACAGTCGTCAACATACTTGCCATTTTCTGGATCATCCGCTGGACCAGTAAGAAACGTCCGGGTGAATCAACTCAGGGTGATGTGACCGGGCATACCTGGGATGGTGATCTACAAGAATATAATAACCCGCTACCGCGTTGGTGGTTATGGCTGTTTTATATCACCATTGTATTTACTGTTATTTACTTTGTGTTCTATCCAGGGCTGGGTAACTGGCGTGGTCAATGGGGCTGGAGCCAGGAGAGACAGTACCAGGCGCAAATGGAGCAAGCCAGTGAAAAATATGGACCTATCTTCGCCGCGTATGCCAGGCAGCCTGTTCCGGAGCTGGCCAACAATGACAAGGCGATGGCATCAGGGCAACGCCTGTTCCTGAACTACTGTGCAACCTGTCATGGTTCAGATGCTGGTGGTGCGATTGGCTTTCCCAACCTGTCCGATAATGACTGGCTGTATGGCGGCGATCCGCAGCAGATCAAGACCAGTATTCTGGAGGGACGTCATGGCGTGATGCCGGCACTGGGTGCGGGTCTGCCCCCAGAAAAACTGGATGCGATTACTGCCTATGTCATTCATCTAAGCGGGCGTGATGTCGATCCGCAACTAATCGAGACAGGTAAGCAGCTATATACCCAACTGACCTGTGTTGCCTGTCATGGTGCCGATGGTAAAGGGAATTCGGCGGCTGGTTTTCCCAACCTGACGGACGATATCTGGT
>JASFLV010000036.1:0-13299 GCA_050117915.1 Thioalkalispiraceae bacterium
GGGTGCCAGAGATAAACAACATACCCTTTGGTGAAATCGATAATGGAATCCTGCTCCTGCATAATGTCCGTAATTTTCGTTACAAGAGCAGAGATGATTTTATTGAACACTGGGAAACACGTCGTTATGATCTGGGAACGCTTGAAACGCTGGATATTTTTTTTTCATACTGGGGATCGCCACATATTGCACATGTGATCATGAGCTGGGGTTTTGCTGACGGGCAATATCTGGCTGTCTCGGTCGAAACGCGCAAGGTAAAAAGCCAGACATACTCGAAAATTAATGGCTTTTTTAAACAATTTACACTTGCCTATGTTGCTGCAGACGAGCGGGACGTGATACGGCTACGCACAAATTATCGAAAGGAGGAAGTTTATGGTTACCGGATCATAAACATACCATTGAATTATAAGCGTTACTTACTCGAATCATATCTACAACATATGAATAAGCTGGTCGATGAGCCAGAATTTTACCATGTATTGTTGCAGAATTGTGTATCAGGCATTAGCCGGCATTATAAGACGTTTCTGCCAAACAGGAGCTGGATAGACTGGCGACTGATTGCAAATGGTCATATGGATAAATTACTGTATGATCTCGGCTTGATTGACGTGAGCCTGCCATTCGCAGACCTGAAAAAGAGAAGTCGTGTTGATTTGCACATGCAAACACTGGGTGAAGATAACTTCTCTGCACGTTTGCGCGAAACCATGCGCTTATAGCATTATAAATATATGCCTATCAATATGTGTAGAAAACAACAACGGTTAACTAATTATGAATGAAGAAGAGATTATCAGCAAATTAACAGCAACCGGACGTTACAAAGTTATCAAAAAGTTCGAGCCGGTCGAACAGTACAATACAGCTAATCCAGATGCTGAAATATTAACAGGAATATTTCTTGATACTGAGACAACTGGTATGGATCCTGATAAGGATAAGGTAATTGAGCTGGCGATGGTTCCTTTTGAATTTGATTCATATGGAAATATTTATCGTGTTTTGCCAGAGTATAATGCGTTTCAGGATCCCGGTGAACCGATACCGGGATTAATTACCCAGATTACTGGCATTACTGATGAAATGGTCAAAGGGCAAGCCATTGATCTGGACAAAGTAAAGGCCTTGCTCGCTGATGCCGTGATTGTGATAGCGCATAATGCAAGATTTGATCGACCATTCTGTGAATTATTGCTTAAAGAGTTTGAAAATATCTCCTGGGGTTGTTCAATAGCAGATGTAAACTGGAATCTTGAGGGCTTTGAAGGCGTCAAACTTGAATACCTGGCCTACAAATATGGCTTCTTTTTTGAGGGGCATCGGGCGACTATCGACTGTTTAGCGGGAATCGAAATCCTCAGCAGGACCTTACCGGTTTCAGAGGTGCCTGTATTAAAGCAACTACTGGATAATGCCAGACGCACCGATGTACGCTTGTGGGCAGACAATGCGCCATTTGAAATGAAAGATGAACTCAAAAAGCGAGGGTATCGCTGGTCGCCAGGTGGAAATGGTAAACGTAAAGCCTGGTATCTGGATCTACCCGAGGACAAGTTGGATGAAGAAATGCTTTATTTAAACGAGCATATCTATCCCCGGGCAGTAGGCGTCTTACCCACTGAACGCTTTAACGCAAGACTTCGCTATTCAAGGCGCATGTAGTTCTAAGGTCTTACTCATCCATTTTATGGCTTTCATAATTGAAGCTGTGTAACACCATGTCAGTAAAGCTGACAATTCCGATCAATTCTTTTTTTTCAATGACAGGTGCTCTCGATAAACCAAATTTTTCAAACATACGTGCACAATAACGAATATCCATGTCCGGATCGGCTGAAATGACCGGTTTAGACATAACCTCATAGACATTAATTCGATCCGGCGCGCGGTCTTTGGCGAGGACCTGTTTGGCAATATCAGATAACATCACAATGCCAAATTCGTCATCAGCGTGCCGTTTATTGATAATGAGACACTTGGTTTCGATATAACGCATCTTGCTCAATGCCTCTTTAACTGTCGTCATGCCATCAATCAAATCATAATTCTTTTTCATTACATCACGTACTCTGGTTATGATTCTCTCGCTCATAATTCATCCTCCACAACTCCTGTTAAACTGGCAACTTGTTGTGCTACCCCAACTGCATCCTCAACATCCAGTTGAAAAGCAATCCCGGTGCCCGGTTTACTGTCAAACTCTCCAACAGTGGCAATTTTCTCAATGATCTTCCTCGATAGATGCTCTTCGACAAGGAAAAATAATACATCTCGTTGTGTCTCGAGAGTCAAGCCAAAAAAGGTTTTGCTTCTTTTTAAGCCCTCACCGCGGGCATGGTTGATGACCGTTGCGCCGGTTGCACCGGTTTCCCGTGCCGCATCCAGTACGGCATCAGTTTTATCATCCTCAACCAATGCAATAATTAATTTAAAGTGCATGGTTAGCCTCCTGTGTCATTTTTAAGATTTGAATCTGTTTGTTTGCCTGCTCGCCAATGACTAAATTGCGCATAAGCCATTACCGTGATCATTGGAAAGAGACTGGCAAAGGCGATCAGGCCAAAGCCATCTATTAGTGGGCTTCGTCCAGGAATGGTACTGGCAAGCCCAATACCTAATGCAGTGACCAGTGGAACGGTTACAGTTGAAGTGGTGACGCCACCTGAGTCGTAGGCCAGTGCGACAATTGTGCGTGGTGCAAAAAAGGTCTGCATGATAACAAAGATGTACCCGATAATAATGTAGTAGTGGAGTGGGGTACCTGTTACGATACGAAAACTACCTAGCGCAATTCCAAGGCCAACACCAATTGCCACCGCTCGACGTAATCCCCAGGTACTGATAGCACCGCCAGATACACTATTGGCCTTGATCGCCACAGCAATCAAGGCCGGTTCAGCAATGGTGGTAGCAAAACCAATTGCAGCTGCAAATATATATACCCAGTAATAATCCTGCCAACGAACAAAATCCAGCATACTTTGAGTTGAGCCGTAGATAAATGTCGGATCGGTAAGTTGTTGGGCCATGAGTTCGCCAAGAGGGAACAGGGCCTGTTCCAGGCCTACCAGGAAAAACGCCAGACCGAACACGACATAAACAAGGCCGACAAGTATTTTTTTGACATTGCGAACAGGTTGACGCAAAACAATATACTGAAAGCCAAAAATCACCAGTATGATCGGCAGTACATCGCCCAAGGTATCAATGAACGTATTAATAAAATGATTGTCGAGTATGGTTTCCCAGTTCATGAAACAAGCATCCCGTAAATCATCACAAACATCATCGGGGTTAAGGATGCAAAGGCAATCAAACCAAAGCCATCGATCATGGGGTTGCGTCCCTTAATACTGGAAGCGAGCCCGACACCAAGTGCGGTTACCAGTGGTACGGTAATTGTGGAGGTTGTTACACCTCCTGAATCGTAGGCAATACCGATTATTTCTGGTGGGGCAAAACTGGTAATGGTCACGATTAGAATATAGCCGCTGATAATTAACCAGTGAATCGGCCAACCTCGTATGATACGCAGCACACCAATCAATATGGCTGCACCTACCGAAAAGGCAACGGTCAACCGAAGCCCATAGGCATAATCAGCCTGAGCCTCCTTGGTTTGTGCAATGTTACCTGCCTCTGCGGCGAGAGTAGCCGCCTTTTTGGCCACAGCAATCAGTGCAGGTTCGGCAATCGTGGTCCCAAATCCTAAAAGAAAAGAGAATGAGAGTAACCAGAACAAGCTGCCTTTGCGTGCGAAAGCGTAAGCCATCGATTCGCCGATCGGAAACAGGCCGATTTCGAGCCCTCTGATGAATAGTGCAAGGCCGATAATGACCAGGACCAGGCCCCCGAGAATTTCTGACAGGTTAGGGATAGACTGTTGAAGGATAACAAACTGGAAAAAACCAATAACAACGATGATCGGCAGTAAATCCCGGGTACTGGATATGAGTGGATCAAAAAATAGTTTAAGTGCTTGTTTCAACAATCCGCCTTGAAAGATTAGCAAACGGTACTTAACTCTATCAGATTGTCATCAGTATAGAATAGACGCTATATTCAGTGGAATAGATTGGTCTATTTTTAGTCAATCTATATAAGGGCTTGTCATCATTGATTTGAGATTGAAGTTAAGCGTGAGGTTGACCGATAAATTCAGGTATGCGAAGTTTTAAGCCATTCTATTTCAGTCTGGGCTGGGTCTTTTTCGGGACCGGTGTGGTTGGCGCATTTTTGCCGGTTTTACCTACCACGCCTTTCATGATTCTGGCGCTCTGGATGTTTTCTAAAAGTTCGGATCGGTTTCATGACTGGCTGTATAACCACCGGGTCTTCGGCCCACCTCTACAGCGCTGGCATGAATACCGGGTGATACCCTGGCCCGCCAAGATGGCCTCGGTCACAATGATGACCGCCAGCTTTGTGTTGATGGTGTTATACAGTCCTATGCCATGGTGGAGTCATGCACTGGTAGGATTGCTGATGCTATATGGCGCATGGTTTGTCCTGAGTAAACCCTCGTTTGCGCCAGAACAAAACAATCGTTCTCCTCGGCTTAAGGAGAATTCCCACCCACAGGTACGCAACTAGTTGATATTGTGATCTGTAGCAAGGTACTCCAGTACACTGGTCTGATCGCCACGAAATATTACCCGTTCTGATTTTTTATCCAGTTGATAATCATACATGGGATCGTAGTAGTCGAGTAACAAAGTCTTGATCCATTCTTTGTGATTTTCCGCGTCTCCCGAGTCACGCTGAGTTTGAATGGCATCCAGCATGGCTTGTTTAAGTTGTTTATGACGAACACCGCCTAACCGACGTTCTATTTTATCCAGCGATATCAGGAGCTGTTGTGCCCAGTTTTCAAAACCTTTCTCTGGGCCGAGCAGGTCCTGATACTGACGTACCGATTCAGTAATGTATTCCTGGAAAACATTCGTAACCCGTTGATCATCATTAGTTTCGAGTATGATTAAGGGGGATTGACACATCTTCTTATAAAAATTCCGGGGAAGTTTTCTTGAACCGATATTGCAACCTTCGTCTTCAAATACCAGGCTCTCATGTTTTTGATGCAGGTGTTTCATCAGGCATACGGTCAGGTTATTTTCAATATCAATTTGAGAAGGTTGGGGTGTGGCATGCCTGCCAAATGCCGAACCTCTATGATGATAAACCGCTTCCAGATCAACCTGCTGATGAATGTTATTTAATAGAAGTGTTTTGCCTGTGCCCGTGCGTCCGCCTAGAATGAAAGGGTTGAGTTGTTGGATAACACGATCCAGTTCATCGATCAGGAAACGACGTAATGCTTTATAACCTCCCGTGACACGCGGGTAACTGATGCCAGTTTCAGCATAAATCCATTGTTGTGTTATCCGCGAGCGCAACCCACCTCGGAAACAATACAATGCGCCATTGGGGTGTTGCTGGGCAAATTCGAGCCAGCCTGCAATACGCTGGGATTTGATTTCATTGCTGACAAGTTCATGACCTAAGGAGATAGCCTGTTCCTGCCCTTGTTCCTTGTAGCGTATACCGACCTGCTGCCTTTCATCATCGTTCATCAAGGGAAGATTACGGGCAGAAGGAAAAGCGCCCTGATTGAATTCAACGGGAGCACGGACATCAATTAAAGGCACATCTTTAATCAATAACTCGTGGTAATTATCAAGCTGTGGTAGTTCCATACCTTTATATTACAGTGATGAGTGGTTGTCCGAGTTTATGCGTGACTAACTGCCCAATCGGTTCAAGTTGCAGACCATGTTGACCGGCAATTTCCTGGAAGACCTTTTCGCCTTCAGGTGTTACGGCAACCAGTAATCCACCTGAGGTCTGGGGGTCGCATAAAATTTGCTGTTGGAGATCATTCATCATTCCCAGTTTATGGCTATAACTTTCGAAGTTACGTTGGGCTCCGCCTGGTGAACAACCCAGTTCAAGATAGGTTTCCAGGCCGGCTAATTTTGGCACAGCATTATAGTTGATTATTGCCTGTACCTGGCTCGCTTCACAAACTTCAGTCAGATGTCCCAACAAACCAAACCCAGTTACGTCGGTCATCGCAGTAACAGCGTCTAACTTTGCAAATTCAGCTCCAACCTTATTCAGGATACACATTGTATCGCTAGCCAGGTTTTGATGCTCAGGCTTTAATAGTTTTTTCTTCTGTGCAGTTGACAGAATCCCAATACCGAGGGGTTTGGTCAGGTAGAGGTTACAACCGACCTGGGCCTGATCGTTTCTTTTCAGATGTTGATTATCGATAGTCCCAGTGACCGCCAGACCAAAAATCGGTTCGGGGGCATCAATTGAGTGGCCACCCGCCAGTGGGATACCTGCCTGTTGGCAAGCAAACCGGCCGCCATCGATCACCTGACTGGCGACATTCGGTCCCAGCTTAGCGATTGGCCATCCGAAAATAGAAATTGCCATCAAGGGTGAGCCTCCCATGGCATAAATATCACTGATTGCATTGGTCGCAGCTATTTGACCGAACAGGAAGGGGTCATCAACAATGGGCATAAAGAAATCAGTGGTACTCACGACCGAGGTGCCATTGCCCAGATCAAATACCGCTGCGTCGTCCCTGGTATCATTGCCGACGAGTAAATTCGGGTGATGAACCGAATTTAACTGGCTTGCGAGCATGTCCTCGAGTAATTTTGGGGAAATCTTACAGCCGCAGCCTGCTCCATGGCTGTATTGCGTGAGATTTACCGATGGCGCGATGTGTTCGGTTCTTTCCACCTGGCTGGTTTCTGGGCTTGTCTTTTCTGGGGTATCAAACATAGTGGTATTATACGCGAAAAAATGTTCTCATTTAATGTATTTAGCCGCGTCCTTGCTGTTGCGCAAAAGGCAAATGACGTCGCTATGGCTAACTAATCTGGATAGAGTTGACTACTATGGCGGATAAGGCCGGACCTCGATTTTGGGAAGACAAATCACTTGCCCAGCTGAACCAGGCTGAATGGGAGGCATTATGTGACGGTTGTGGCCAGTGTTGCCGGGTAAAAATTGAAGACGAAGATACCGGCGAACTCTTTGTCACCAATGTAGCTTGCTCCTTGTTAAATGCTGAGACCTGCGAATGCCGTGACTATCAGCGGCGAAGCAAGGTGCCGGATTGTCTTTTGCTTGCTCCGCAACAACTGGAGTTATTTCGTTATTTACCAAAGACCTGTGCTTATCGTTGTATGGCTGAGGGACGCCCATTACCGGAGTGGCATCCACTATTAAGCGGGAACGATGAAGCAGTGCATCTTGCAGGCGTTTCTGTACGGGGAAGGGTCGTTTCAGAGGAATATATTCACCCAGACCAGCTACCTGAACATATCCAGGAAAAAATAGAATAATTACAATAAGATATGCTCCAATCAAACTCTGCCAGGATGTCAGGAATCATCTCTGGGGCTTAAAGTATGTTGTAGTTGGCGACGATATAATAAGTCTATTTTAAGCATTTACGACCCCCAAAGGTATTATTATGAATAAGCGATTGCCAATGCGAGTGTCTGGTTTCCTGATAGGCATCTTTATTATTGTGATAGCAACGAATGTATCAGCAAGTCAGGAGACACTGCGATTTGGTTCAGTGGCAATGGATGTCCCCACGGTCATGCACAAACGTCTTACACCCCTTACTCGATACCTAAGTGATGAATTAAAACAACCGGTTACTCTGAAGTTATCAAAAAATATGTCAGGCGCTATCAAGGACGTATCGACGGGTAGCGTAGAATTGGCCTACCTGACTCCGGTTGCATATATCAAGTCAAATAAGATGGGACAGACCAGGCTGATTGCAAAAACAATAACCAAGGGCCGAGGTTCGTTCAAGTTAATGATCGTGGTCAAAGAAGATAGTCCGATCAAAACTATTGATGACCTGAAGGGGCGTTCATTTGCATTTGGCGACAAAGCAGCCCTGTTACAAAGGGCCGTTGTCGTTGGGGCAGGGGTTGATCTTGACGCATTAGATAACTATCAATTTCTTGGTCATTACGACAATATTGTGCGAGCTGTTTTACACGGTGACTACGATGCAGGTATCTTAAAAGATACGATGGCGTTTAAATGGCAAGGTAAGGGAATTCGTGTGTTACATGCATCAGCTGAATTACCTCCTTACAATATCGCAGCAAGTAAAAACATCAGTGACGAACTTCTTGAAAAACTAAAAAAAGCCTTTTTATCTCTGGACCCGAATAATGATAAACACCGCGAGATAATCAAAGCCCTGGATAAGAAATATGACGGATTTGCCGCGACATCAGATGCTGAATATGATGTTGTAAGAAAATTGGTCGCGCCATTTTCTAAATAAAGGTATGTTTTAATATGCAGGTTAAAACATGGTTACGTCGTCTTAGTGTCAGGCTCGCCTTTATGGTGACTGCCTTGATCCTGATTGGGATGACAGTCTTTACCTATTTAATAGCAGAAAAACAAGCTCAGGCCCTGTCAACTGAAATTCAGAAACAGGCAGTAGCGTTAGCGCAAAATATAGCCGCAAGCACGGCTTCCTATGTAATCGTTATGGATTACACTTCACTGGAATCAATCTTGATGCGTTCTGCAGAGTTCCCCAGCGTGATTGATTTGCAGGTCATTAATGCGAATAAAAAACTACTTGCGGATGTTTATCAGGACGATGACGGAGTAATTGAAACACGTTATGGTACATCCTATTTAATACCTTCAGGGTCCCGAGACCGACAAGTCATTATCACCGAGGGTGATATGGTAATTTGGGAGCCTGTTATTCTGGGTGATCTGGTTGGCTGGGTCAGAGTTAATTACACTTTACAACGAGTTGCTGAAGTGCGTTATGAAACCTGGCGCCATAATATCATTATCGGCGTGCTGGTCGCTTTTGTAACAATTTTATTCTTGTTAATCTTCTTGCAGCGGCCAATGGCGCTTATAAAACGCAACGCAGAGTTCGCTGATGCGCTTGACCAAAATGCGGGAGAAGAGCTTGAGGTAAACAAACATTATTATGAAATTAACAGATTAACACTCGCGTTAAACAGAACATCAAAAAATCTTAAGGAAAAAAATGATTCTTTAAATCAAAAAATTGAAGAGCAAAAAAGATTTACTGAGGAACTGGAGCGACGCGTACTCGAGAGGACCGAGGAGTTATCCGAAGTTCGTGATCAGGCGGTCCAGGCAAATAAAAGTAAAAGTGAATTTCTGGCAAATATGAGCCATGAGATTAGAACACCATTGACTGCAATAATTGGCTTTTCTGAATCATTGCTGGATTCTGATCAGGGAATTAAGGAACGAGTAGAATCGATTCAAAGAATAATTCGTGCAGGTAAGCATTTGTTGAGGGTTATCAATGAGATTCTTGACCTTTCAAAAATCGAAGCAAATAAACTAGAAATAGAAAAAATCCCTGTGTCATTGCCGGGTATGTTTAAGGATATACATTCTTTAGTTAGTCTGATGGCGCAGGAAAAAGGGCTGAGTTTTACTATTGATTGCAGCCATCCCGTTCCGGAAACAATAGTGACGGATCCGGTCAGGTTAAAACAGATATTATTAAATCTTTGTAATAATGCAGTAAAGTTCACAGAACAAGGCGGCGTGAATATCAAAGTGTACTGCGATGAGCAAAACGAATTATTATCGATTCGGGTCAATGACACAGGCATTGGTATGACAGAAGAACAAATACAGAAGCTGTTTAAACCTTTCTCTCAGGCAGATACGTCTACAACTAGAAAGTATGGTGGTACTGGGCTTGGTCTGCATTTGTCAAAATTGTTTGCTGAAAAACTCGGCGGCAACCTTGAAGTGGAAAGCCTTGCTGATCTGGGTAGTAGTTTCATCCTGACAATAAGTACTGGGCCACTGGAAAATGTTAGCCGGATTCATGAGTGTCCGGATTTTGAAACTATCGAGATGCCCAAGATCGTTGAGCGTAGTTCCGCAAAAAAACGGCTAAGTGGTACGATTCTTTTAACAGAAGATAATCCGGATAATCAACATCTTGTTTCGCTTTATTTGAAACGTGCCGGGCTTAAAATCGAAATAGCCAATAACGGTAAAGAAGCACTTGCGGGAGTGGAGAGCACGAATCCAGATTTAATCCTGATGGATATTCAAATGCCGGTGATGGATGGATTAACTGCAACTCGTATTTTACGCGAACAGGGATATAAAAAACCCATCATTGCCTTGACCGCAAATGCGTTAAAACAAGAACAGCAGGATTGCTATACCGCTGGCTGCAATGATGTCTGCACAAAACCAATCGACCAGGAGAAGCTCATGAGTGTTTTATCTAAACATCTTTCCTCTGCAGATATGGAGGCAACTACAGCTCCACCGATAGTATCGGCTCTGTTAGAGGACGATCCTGACATGATCGATCTTGTGGAGCAGTTCGTTAATAAACTGCCAGAGTCTGTTGCTAAAATCCAAAAAGCTTTTGATGCAGATAATATGGAGTTACTGAAGACGGAAGTGCACACTTTGAAGGGGACCAGTGGCAATTATGGTTATCAGGATATGTTTGAATTGATGAAGCGAGTCGAGTTTTTGATCGTAACCGGTGATCGTGATGCTATTTCTGAAATGCTCTCGACTGTCCCAGGGTTTGTTGAGAGAATGAAACTGGGTTTGAAAGCCGGCGAACAAGAAGCAGGCAACAATGTAGAACCGTTTGTACCAAAAGCATAATCAGAAACGGGCATATGCTGGCTTATACATATTGTCCCGCGCTCCAGCCAGATGACCAGGCCCACTGAAAATTATATCCACCCAGCCATCCGGTTACATCCACAACCTCACCAATAAAGAACAACCCCTTGACGGTTGTCGTTTGCATGGTTTTGGATGAAAGGCAGTCACAGTCAACGCCGCCAAGTGTCACTTCGGCAGTACGATAACCTTCTGTACCATTTGGTTGTAACACCCAGTTTTGCAATGCAGCACAAACATTGTTTAAATCTTGTTGTGACAAATTTTGTAAGTCATTATCTAGATAGTCAGTTTCAATAAAAGTAGTAATCAATCTTTTTGGGAGATACTGAACGAGGATAGATTTCAGTTTTCTCTGAGGGGTATCCTTACGCGCATCAACTAAGATTTCTTTGAGTTCGACATCAGGTAGCAGGTTGACTATGATACTATCGCCCGGCTGCCAGTATGATGATGCCTGTAATATTGCGGGCCCACTCAGGCCGCGGTGGGTAAATAGCAGATTCTCTCTAAATTGCTGTTGGTTGCATTCGACAGTCGCATCCACTGCAATACCAGTCAAATGACTGAATTGCTGTTTATCTTTTTCATGTAGAGTGAAGGGCACAAGTCCAGCACGTGTAGGCCATATCTTAATATTGAATTGCTCAGCAATTTGGTAGCCAAGCGGACTGGCACACATTTTGGGAATTGATAATCCTCCTGTCGCCACAACAAGTGATTCACTGTCGATCCACTGTTGTTCCTTGTTATGTATGATTTTGGTGATAAATCTCGAGGAATCATTTTGTTTGATATTTTCGATCGTCGTGTTTAATCGTATCTCGACCCCGTATTTGTTGCATTCGCTTAGTAGCATATCAAGAATATCTCTTGCACTGTTATCGCAAAAGAGTTGTCCATGTTTGCGCTCATGGTAGGGGATCTGATATTGCTCGACGAGTTGAATAAAGTTCCATTGGCTGAAGCGGCTTAACGCGGATTTACAAAAATGAGGGTTATGTGAAATGTAATTGTCTGCAGTAATAGTGTAATTGGTAAAATTACAACGACCACCGCCGGACATCAAAATTTTCTTGCCTGGCTTGTTAGCATGATCCAGGACAAGTACCCGGCGTTGTCGTTTTGCTGCCTCGATTGCGCACATCAGACCAGCGGCACTGGCACCAATAATCAGAACACTCGTAGGATCTTGATTTTCAGGCATTCAGGTTATCAGAAGTTCTCAAAAAAGCATTTTAGCATGAGGTTGTCTCTGGATAGGGTCATTGTCCCCAATTTTTTCAATTTGACACCCCAGATATCAGAAATTTCGTCGCCGTAGCTAACCTAACGTATAAAAATTGTGCTAGACTTGCCGCCGCCTGAAACCTGGCATTTTGAGTTCCTGATGAGCGCAACGGGCTATTTAATGGGACTATCACCTATTGGCTTGAATTTCCGGGGACGAGCTATATATATACCTGAACGGGTTCATGATAACGGGGACCCGTTTTTTTATGGATACAAGATATGCATTCAAGAGATAAATTACGCAACATCGCCATTATCGCACACGTTGATCATGGCAAGACAACCCTGGTTGATCAATTATTACAGCAGTCGGGCACACTTGGTGAGCGTGCTGATGCACCTGAAAGGGTCATGGATTCAAATGATCTGGAAAAAGAACGCGGCATCACAATCCTTGCCAAAAATACCGCGATTGACTGGAATGATTATCATATCAATATCGTGGATACCCCCGGACACGCCGACTTTGGTGGTGAAGTGGAACGCATACTATCAATGGTTGACTCTGTTTTATTATTGGTCGATGCGGTTGACGGACCGATGCCTCAAACTCGATTTGTTACTCAAAAGGCCTTCTCGCTCGGTTTGAAACCGATTGTTGTGGTGAACAAGGTCGATCGGCCAAGTGCCCGTCCAGACTGGGTGGTGGACCAAACCTTTGATTTGTTTGATCGCCTCGGTGCCACTGACGAGCAGCTGGACTTCCCGGTTGTTTATGCCTCAGCACTAACTGGCTATGCCAGCCTTGACTCTGAGGCACGTGATGGTGACATGCAGCCATTGTTTGAAACAATTGTTTCCAAGGTTTCACCACCTGATGTGGATGTGGATGGGCCTTTTCAGCTACAGGTGATATCGCTGGATTACAATAGTTACGTTGGCGTTATCGGGATTGGTCGGATTAAACGTGGCAAAGTAAAGACCAACACGCCCATCACGATTATCGATCGCGAGGGAAACAAGCGGAATGCTCGTATCCTGCAACTGTTTGGTTTTTCCGGTCTGGAACGAATAGAAGTCACAGAGGCTCAGGCAGGTGACATCATTGCCTTTACAGGTATTGAAGGCTTAGCGATATCTGATACTTTGTGTGACCCGGAACATGTCGAAATGCTGCCGCCGCTGACTGTCGATGAGCCGACTATCTCAATGACTTTCCAGGTCAATACTTCACCTTTTGCCGGACAGGACGGTAAATTTGTGACATCGCGTCAAATTCGTGAACGGCTGGATAAGGAACTGGTACACAACGTGGCCTTACGCGTTGAA